>CALCOQ010000363.1 GCA_937897005.1 uncultured euryarchaeote | reverse complement strand
TTTTATCAATTGAATTCTCAAGAATTACTTCAACCGCGGTTTTCATCAATTTCCATTTTTGCCGCGCATGGGTGAAAATGACAATGATCGGCATTCTCCAATTGGATGCGCGCTTTGGTGAATCTGGGACTTACAGTTGGAGATTCAAGTAGGGTCTGTAAATCGTCCTTTCAGGACGACGAATACAATAACCTCAAGAAGACGATTGGAGCCTCCCAAGCCTCAAGGGTGGACATGCTACGCAGATTACTCGCCTCGCTGAGCCGGATTCCAGGAGTCCGGGAAGCCACAATCGTTGACGAACACGGTAGACTCCGAGCCAGTCTGGTCGCTGATCAAGATTCGGTGGTCTTTGCAGAAGAAGTCCCGATGGCTCTCAGAGATGCTGATGGGCTGAGCGAGGAGGCTGGAATAGGTAAGGTCGATCAAATCTGGGTCACTGGAGACGATGGCCGTTATGGAATCGCTTCAATGGCAGCGGGTGCTGCATTGATTATGGTCTGCGACAGAGCCAGTGCCATTGGCAGGATGCGTCATGAGGTCAAACGGCTCCGCCCATCCATGAGCGAACTCATCTGAGGTGAATGAATGTACGATCTCCCAAGCGGAAAAACCCCGAAGGAATTTGAGACTGCACTTGACATGGCCGAGTTGCCATTCGAATATGGGGCCATCACATGGCGTGCTGCCAGGTCGAAGAAAGCCATTGGCCATCAATTGATCAGTGGTTACAGAGTGGTAGGGTGGTTATGTTCATCCGATTCAAAAGATGAAGTGGTCGCTGGCCCATCTGCTGCTGCGATGCTGCGAAGAATATCTCATGAGCGGCGCCTAAGGTCCTCTGCAACTGAATGGACTCGCAATCAATTTGCAGCAGTGGCTCGAAGACTGCCCCAATCCATAGTTGATAATAGAGCATTGGCGGCCTTCGGCATCACTGGTCGTGAAAGTTCAGAACTGAGTGCCAGAGACCTGACGATGATCGTCACAGAATTGGCACTTCGCCCCACCGTGATGGGAGCATTTGCCTTTGAGGATGGTTTACTCATCGCCGAGGCTGGAAATCTCCCTGCAGAAGCCGAACAAATGGCAATGGAGTTGTCAAAGAGCCTGATGAATATCGATGAATTGCGCGCTTCGCTCGCTCTATCCAGTATGATTCGAACCGTCTTGTGGTTGGAAGATGGTGTATTGCTGCTGGCAGATGCAGGGCGTGGCGTCCTTGGGATGTGGACTTCATTCGCTGCGGACCATCAGGCCCTTATCGCCAATGCTGCAGCCATGGTTGACCTCATTGGTGAGGCTCAAGTCGCACCAGAGGTTCTTCCAGAGGGATTCCTTCTGCGTGCAGGAAAGAGTGGAGTTGATCAAGTCATCACCATGTTGCGTAGTGCTCTCAGCGAAGAAGTAGATGGGTTTCTGAGAACCAGCGGACCAGATGAAACTCATGAACTCATCCTCAATTCTGGAATCCCAGTGGCAGTTCGTTCCCGCAAAGTTGACATCGCTTCTGCAATCCATGCGATGACCACTCCGGGATTTGAATCAGCACTCTACAGGATTGAGAGGCATGAACTCCCAGGTGCGACCGCGGGTGGTCTTCAGGATTTCACCCTGACGGGAGTGATGGAAGCCTTGGCTTCTTGTCGAACCAAGAGTGAGACCAGACTCAGCACCCTGCGTGGAAGATTGGAGAGGATGTGGGGATTCGAATCTGGGCTTGAACGCCTGGATCACACTCGAGCGCAGGTCAGGTTGATCGAACACAAGGTTGCGGGTGAGGCAAGTCTGAAACCTGTGGACAGTGAAAGTACAGTTCTGATTCCAGTATCTCGACATGACAAGGAAAGAGCAGTAGCCTTGGAGAAGGACCTCGATGAGAGTCAGCGTAGCATCTCACGCTTGACTGAACGCCTAAAACAAAGTTCCGTGAGAGAGGAGAAATTGAGGGATGAATTGTCATTGGCCAATGACCGTTGTGATGAACTACACGAACGAATTGAGACCCTCAACCTGAATCTGGATGAAACCATGTCTGCCAAGAGAGATGCAGAGGAGACTTCAGAGACTGTCAATGATAGAGCAGCAAGACTCTCCAAACGAGTCGCTGCTTTGGAACATCAACTGAGTGACAGAGCGGCGGAATTGGCTGGAGCATTGGGAGACTCCAGTACCAGAGGAGAACTACTCCGTGAAGTCGAAGAGTTGAGCCACAATGAAGCCAGACTATCCGCAGAAGTAGAAGCACACGAGGAGAGGCTCACCACTCTACGTAATGATATTGAAGACAATGAGCGCAGGTCTCGGATGTTGAGCGATCAGGTAAGTAGCCTGAGCGATAGACATCGTATCGCTGCGACCGATACCGATGACATGGAACGTCGCCTCAACAGGGCACGAG
>CALCOQ010000362.1 GCA_937897005.1 uncultured euryarchaeote | reverse complement strand
TAATCCACCATCGCTGATTCCTTGATCTTGCCGAACAAGGCCATCGACAATGATCAATCGTTCAAACCCGCCTTTGGTATACCATTCCAGAACCGTGTTAGCGAATTCGACATCATGTTCGGCGGGGAATTGAATCTCGGATGTGAATACACCCACGTCATTACCTTGATACACTCTGACAGGGTGTTTTGGAATCTCGTCGTGTACCAACGCAATGGCAGGGAACTTGGTGTTCAACACAGTCCCAAGATGAGAAAGACCCAATGAGGATATCACATGGCTGGCAGCGATGACTCCGACCATCCCCACTGTTGAAAAACCACATATCGCAATACCTCCTGTCTTGGGGTCTGCACCCTCGTGCAGAACCAATGCGTATGCACCTCGTGATTGGTCTTCCATCGTCAGTCCTCCATCCTTCCGCCTCATCGGGCCCTCAAATGCGTTGCGTTTGTTCTGCAACAGTCATACTTCACTCTTCGAATTCAGCCCAGTCATCCATTTCAGGAGTTCGATACCACCAAATTCTATCGTCATCTTCCCACCATTCAGTCCCATCTTCATCAACTGTTATTCCATCATCTGATTCTTCCTGCCACTCTTCTTCATATTCGGGCTCATGGTATTCCGGTTCAGGCTCAGGCTCAGGCTCAGGTTTATTCCTTCGTTCTTGGAATTTCACTGAATCGGGTCGCTTGACGCGCGATAAAGCCTTACTGGCAGATGGAGCATCTTCATCGAAGGTACTGAATGAATCCTCCCAATCATCATCATCTTCATCATCATCATCATCGTCAAAGTCAGAACGACCACCGAATAACATACTTCCAACAACAATCACGAGTCCTAGACCAAGAATGCCGCCGCCGGCATACATCGCGTAGGTCAGTAATTTACTGTCTTCACCTGCACTGACATTTTCATCCAAGGAAGTGTTGTCATCTCCACCATTACTTCCTCCGTCTGTAGGGTCGGGTGTGGAATCAACGATATCCTCCAATGTGAAATACACAGAACTGGTTATTGATTCAGTGATTCCTTGATGGTGTACGTCTCCCATCATCAACAAGGTCTTGTTTCCAACTGTTAAGTCCGTGATATCTGCACTCCAGGAAAACCGTATCTCAAATTCGGAACTTGTCTGACCAGAAATATCCTCTAGACTGCTTGGTTGGATGGTGACCGAAAGCTGTTGAGAACCTGACCAATCCGTTGAACTACCCCAATCTATGTCTATCGGGAATGTATTCACGTTGTATACCTGACATGAGGTTGATTCAAACGAGCCGGGATTCTTGAGAGGAATGGTGATTGGATCACATGTCACCACGGGATCAAGCAGAGGTGCCAACTGAGTTTCATTCTCAGTCTCGTTCACTTCCTCCTCTGGAAGAGGTGGTAGAACATCGATGGTCGCGCTTGTTTCTTCCTGCCCAAGTGGATGGCCATCCACTTGAAGCCAATATGGAATCATCATAAGGTAAAGATAGATGGTTCCACCATTAGGTAGGCTAAAGGTTCTGATTACTGCTTTACCCGTAGAATCAAAAACAGTGTTGCCGGTGCAGCAATCATTTGGAAAACCGTAATTAATTTCTACTGCCGAACTAACTATAGACAAATCTTCAGGTGTTGTACTGATAGTCGCTGAAACTTCACTCCAACCATCAGCATCTGCTCGAACTTGAGTGCTATTAACAGTAAATGTTGCTGAAACATATGCTTCGAATTCAACTGAATCGACTCCTGCTGAAATCGGTTGATTTGCATCATCCCCTTCAAAACCAGAATATGTCGCAACAACTATGACCGTTCCATGCATATGTTGACTGCCGATGATTTCTCCCCAATCCACTTCTTGGACTGGGGTCCATGTGCCATTTGAATCGGTAATTCCTGTGTAACTCTTCTGCCAGGCTATAGCCGCTGACCTCTCTGAACTCTCGGACAGGTTCAGATTCACTGTAGAATCTGCCAATG
>CALCOQ010000361.1 GCA_937897005.1 uncultured euryarchaeote | reverse complement strand
GACCTTGTCCTTGACCCTGTCCTTGACCTTGTCCTTGACCTTGTCCTTGACCCTGTCCTTGACCTTGTCCTTGACCTTGTCCTTGTCCTTGACCTTCACCTTCGCCTTGTCCCTGATCTTCGGATTCGCCGCCACCTTGGGTGCCACCGTCTCCACTACCAGCCTGTGATTGCTGGAAATCTGGGTCATATGCGTCTGGGATGCCGTCTCCATCGGAGTCCGAGCTCTCACCATCGTTTGGGTCGGTCGGGAACTGGTCCGTCGCGTCACCCTTGCCGTCACCGTCGGTGTCGGCATTGTTCGGGTTGGTGCCCTTCAGGTACTCTTGATAATTGGTCAGGCCATCACCATCTGAATCCTGACCGCTGTCACCAGCATTCAGGGGGTCCAGACCGTTTGCGACCTCCCAACCATCGGGCAGACCGTCATTGTCGCTGTCCGGGTTGTTCATATTCGTTCCGTGGGTCTGCTCCTCTGCATTGGTAAGGCCGTCGCCATCCCAGTCGGCACCGCCATCAGACGGGTCGAGGGGGTCCGAGCCATCACCACTGACTGCACTGAGTGCAGACAGAGCGAGAAACATTGCCACAAGCATGCTCATCATTTTCTTATTTTTCATCATTTTAATCTCTCCATTTTTTTATTGACAGAGAACCCGCTGTTCTCTCTCTACGCTTGGCAGCCATACTATGGATGGCTGTTCAACACGCGGTTTTGCGGATTCCGACACGCTTACGCTGGGTCCCTTCGAATATATGTGGTCTGCGGCGCACTGATCCAGTGCTGATATGGGGGCCTTCATTGGCTCCATATTTGTCCGCAGTCCATCGTTTCCGTCCAGTACCTCACTCATTCGTATTCACGGGTCGTTCATAGGGAACCCAACGTTCCCTCTGCAAACTGGTCTTACGAGACCCTATTTCAATGATGCTACGCGAAGCATCACTATATTCAGAGTCCTGAAAGCCAATTCCTCAATCGGTGGCATCCTTCTTTGATGTTTGCAATATTTGTTGCATAAGATATCCTGCACATCCCTTCACCATGGGGCATCAATGAACATGGTATCAATTGAACTTGGGCCTCAGACAATGCCCGTTCAGCGAATTCTATTGAGCTCATTCCAGTGCGCTTGATGTCTATCATCACATAGAACGCCCCCTCAGGTTCCCAGAAATCTATCTCTGGAATAGTGGATAATTCTTCTTGTATCACATCTCTTCTGTTTGCGAACGAATTCTGCATCTCTAATCTTCGTTCATCATCGCCAAGAGCGAATTCGGCTGCAGGCATCAGGAAAGTTGGGGCGTGGGAAGCAATACTGCTCTGGCACAGGTGTATCGCTTTCATGGCACTGGCTGGACCAGCAATGTATCCCAATCTCCAGCCAGTCATGGCCCATGCTTTACTCCAACCCCCAATGGTCAGTGTTCTCTCCGCACCACCACTGAAAATAGTTGGAGAGGTGTACTTCGAATCTCCCCATGCCATGGTTGCATAGATCATGTCATCTAGAATCCATAGATCGTGCTCAACAGCAAAAGCGACCAATGACTCGACTTCTTCCTCGGTGTATACTGCACCCGTAGGATTGTTCGGGGAATTGATGACAATGAATTTACTGCGCTCGGTGATTGCTGATTGTAGAGCAGAAAAATCAGGATGGAATCCATCCATGTTCACTGGAACATGAACTGGAACCATGCTCAGGTGTTTGATCATTGAAGAGTAGGATGGCCATGCTGGAGCAAGTAGTAGAACCTCATCACCTGGGTTTCCAAGACCAAGAAATCCGTAGAATACCGCTTGTTTACATCCAGGTGTTATCACGATCTCTTCCTCATCAACCTCGATGTTGAACTGGACATCCAGCCATTTGGAAAGTTTTCGGCAAAGAGATGGGGCACCTGCAGAACGTGTGTAAAATGTATTTCCTGCACGAATCTCTTCCACTGCCTTTTCTCGGATTGCTTCTGATGTGACAAAATCAGGTTGTCCTACAGTGAATCGAATCACCCCTTCAGGAGGGGGGGCAAGAAAATCAGCAAAACCGCGCCCAACTGAATCTATGTTATCATTCAACTTCGGCAAACCATCACCTCCAATTTACGCTCTACATCATCTCCAATAGATGCGCGTCCTTCAACATGCTGACTTCTATTATCGATGCCGTGTTGTATTGCCGTTGCAAGCGCGTTGAAATATGTCATGCTATTGGGCCACTTTGCGCACGGATGACAGAGCGGCTATGTGCGGGACTGCAGATCCTGATACCCGAGTTCAAATCTCGGTCCGTGCTCCTCTAAGGAAAAAACCCAGTTCTCATTAGAAGGGCGTTCATTCCTCTTGAGTCATGTCAACAAAGGGCGTATCATCTTCTTCACCCTCATCCCAAACATCTGCGTCACCCTTGCCACGTGTATGGGTATGTATGGAGATATCAAGCCCCATGGCCTCCAATTTATCGTGCATATCATCACCATCTTCTGAATCCCTTGGGATGAATTCAGCCGCGGCCTCAAGAATGAAAAGGCGATTTCGGGACAGGTATGTCAATTGATGGAACAAACGGCGACGGCGCTGGAACCACATTCTGAAAATCCCCGGTTTTTTTGAACCGGGTGGGAGAGTCTCGCCGAAGAACAACATGGTTGAACCTCGCAATAATCTGTTAGCCATCAAACTCAACATTGTTCTGGAATTCAATCGCCCCAATGGATGTCTGCGTATCCATAGGCTCCACCACCTACGCTTTGACTGAGCATACTGGAAACCATTAGCGATAAGGCTAGCAGCCAATGATGGATGGCGGGTGAAACATACCATGTCCTTTCTCCATGGTGGTTCAACGATCTCTTCGCCCCTGACTGCGGCTGCAAGGTCCACTTTGGGTTGAACGCTGGAGCCATTGAGAATTCTATCTTGGCGCCAACGGGATATTGCTGCTTGCAGTAGTGCTTGGGACCTTCCGGTTCCGCGCAACGATGGTGCAATGACAACGGTGTGTAATTCGATGCAAGAACCAAGTCGTCTGAATGCTGCATGGCCAGAACAGTTTCCATCTTCTATCAACAACTCATGTGCCACTCGCTGGAGTTCTTTCTCTTCATTCTCAGAGGAGCGTGGCCTCGTAAGATCGAGTGAAGCCGCTTTCCAATCAGAAAGTGATCTTCCGACATCCATCATTTCACCTCAGAATTTCTTCCACATGGATAGATGTGGTCCAACCTTTTCAATCATGTATTCCTCTCCAAACACTTGCCAACCTTGGTTCTCATAGAATGGTATTGCATGCATTCGAGCTTGTAACCAACCGCTTCTACAACCCCATATCTGGCAACTTGCTTCCTCGAGACCCTGTAATATCCTCGCAGCCAAGCCTTGTCGTCTTCTTTCTTCGATCGTCCCCATCTGACGGATGTGGAAAGCAGGACGCAATTCATTGGTCTCAGGAAAATCAGCATGCCCCGATAATGGAGTGAATGCAGGGCAAGTGCTCGCTCCTTCTCCAGCATGATCACTCATGGCTCCATCACTATCCTCTGGAATCAAATGGGCGCGCCCTACAGAGAGTACAGTACCTGCTTCTTCGACCAATGCGTGTATTGCCACATCATCATCAGGTAATCTTTCAGTTCCGATGGCTAGTCCCAAAGGCCGACGAAGGGTGCTCCAGCGCACGATGAAATATTGTTCATCAGGAAGTTCCCCGGGGCCTATGATGCGGAGTTTCATTGGCTCCACGAAACCACCTCAGAATGGATGTGCGTAATCCTCTATTTCCTCACTGATCCTGAGTAACTGGTTATACTTGGCAGTACGGTCACTTCTAGCTGGCGCTCCGGTCTTGATCTGTCCTGCTCTGGTGCCCACTGCAAGGTCTGCAATGGTCGTATCCTCGGTCTCTCCACTTCGATGGCTGATGATTCGATTGAAACCAGCATCCTCTGCCATTGACATCGTTTCGAGTGTTTCAGTCATGGTACCAACCTGATTCACTTTAACAAGAATTGCATTTGCAGCATTCGTTTCAATTCCCTGAGCGAGTCTTTCCGCCTGAGTGACGAAGAGATCGTCGCCTACCAATTGTACTCTGTCCCCGTCGCTTTGCATGAATGATGTCCATGACCGCCAATCGTCCTCGTCGAATGCATCTTCAATCGACAGCAGGGGATATTCATCTATCCAACCACTGTAGATCGTGGCTAATTCTTCACCATCCAGCACTTTGCCATCAAAGGCGTATCCTTCCTCTGAATGGAACTCTGTACTCGCAACATCAAGGGCAATTCCAATTTCCTCAGTGCTGAATCCTGCACCTTCAATGGCTTTGACCATGTACCTCAAACCATCCTCATTAGAAGGAAGGTTCGGGGCGAAGCCTCCTTCGTCTCCGATTCCAGACAACAACCCATCTGCTTTCAAAGCGGCCTTCAAAGAATGATAACATTCAACTCCAGCCCTCAGAGCCTGATCAAATCTATCGAAACCATGTGGTATGACCATGAATTCCTGTACGTCCACATTACTAGTGGCGTGAGCCCCGCCATTCAGAATATTCATCATAGGAACCGGCATCAATCCTCCATGGACACCTCCGATGTATCGCCACAATGGCAATTCATGAATTGCTGCTCCCGCATGTAAACAAGCCATGCTGGCCCCGAGTATCGAATTTGCACCAAGGTTGCTCTTGTTTGGTGTTCCATCAAGTTCAAGCAATATCTCATCTATCTCTTTCTGAGCATCAACGGGCATTCCTACTATCGCTTCTTGGATATTTTCAACGACATTTATCACCGCTTGATCAACACCCTTGCCCAACCAACGGCTTGAGTCTCCATCGCGTAATTCAACAGCTTCATACGCTCCCGTAGAAGCACCACTGGGAACCGCTGCTCGACCCAGCAAGGAGCCTGCCACGTAACAATCCACCTCAATAGTTGGGACTCCTCTGCTATCGAGTATCATTCGGGCATCAAGGCCGCTGATGAGGTCGCTCATGGTTCTCCCTGTACTCGCCGACCAATGCTTGATTTTTCAAGAGAGCGGATGAAAATCAACGATGATTCAACCAAGCCATCCATTTCGAGACTTTTTGTTGAATATGAGGGAGGTCTTTCTGTTCATTACTCTCCAATAACCAACACAACTGCTCATTCTGAGGAGTGATGCTGAATAACTCCCCTCTGAATAATGGATCCCCATCCTTCCTTTCACCCAATCGATAATCATCCACGAAACAATGAATCAAATGCTTGGGATGATGTTGGACCTGTCCTGTTTTTGGACTACACCAAACTAGACTTTTTTCGAGAAATAGAAGGCATTCTCCCGTCCCTCGACTAATCTCATGGTGTTGTATCTCCGTTTGTTGAACCATGTTTGCTACATCGACCTGATACCAAGTCAATTGAGTGGGTTTCAAATCCATTTTTGAAACATCATCCAAGAAGGCCTGAATGCGTTCTTCCGCGACAGCGCCTCCCGTGTGCATGAATAACGCGAGTACATGCACCCCTTTCATAGTCATGGTTTCGAAAAATCACTATTTTTCGGGGTTTCAGAAATTAATAATCACTTCCATTTAACCGAACATCCAATCGACTTGGTTCTGTTGGTTATTGGAGACTCTCCCATCAACATGGCATCTAAAGCATCCATCAACTCACTGGTATTCGCTTGCGCAGGGTCATTTGGACTGTTATCAAGTCGACCTCGATAGACTATCTCGCTATTCCCATTCAATAAATAGAATTCAGGGGTTCGTTCAGCACCCCATTCCTCTGCCACTTCTTGAGTTTCATCAAATAAGTAGGGGTAGGACATTTCTGGCGCTCTTTTCTTCATGTTCTTGAAGGAGTCAGCCGGATATTTGACTGAATCATTGGAATTTATCCCGACAAAACCAAGGCCATATTCTCTGGATCTTGCAGCCATTTTCTCTATTCGTTCAATACTACCTACGACATATGGACAATGATTGCACTCAAAGACCACAATCGCTCCTTGTTCAGTAATCACATCGGTCAGTGACACCTCTTCTCCGCCATTTTCAATATTTGCATTCATCAAATTGAATGCGCTCGCTTCATCCCCAGGTTCCAGTCCCATGTCTGGTCGAGACAAGCCTCAGATATTGTTTGTTTGGATGGATGAGAGATGGTGATCACTCAGAAATCTCAATTGGAGCAGTAAGGAAGGTTTCGGCTTGATCATGTCGGCGACGAGCTACACTGTTCTCAGGTTCCAGTTCCAACACTTCCTTCCAAGCGTCAACCGCTTCTTCCCAACGCCCTGCCCCATGAAGACTTGCTGCAAAATGTAGCCGGGACTGGAGATGTGTGGGGTTGGCTTTAGCGGCTTTCTGGAAGTCTGCAATTGCAGCATCCACCCTCTCCCATTCCATATACAACAATCCGCGCTGATACCAGGCTTCGGCATTCCCATTATCTATTCTCAATGCTTCATTCAACGGGGCCTCGGCTAATTCTGGAAGGCCTAATGCTATCTGACATGCTGCAAGTCTGGTCAAAGCATGAGAATGCTTTGGATTGATATTCAATACTGCCTCAAGATCATTTATCGCTTCATCCCACTCAGTAAGATGCATGGAAGACTCTGCTCTTCTCAATCGTGCCAAATGTAATTCGGGTGCTCTATCGAGCAAAGAGTTACAATCATCCAAAGAGAGGTGGGCCTCATCCAGAGCCATCGAACATGCGGCACGATTCAGCATGGCTCTGGTATGACTGGGTTCGATGGCCAAGGTTTCAGAATAGAATGCTCTGGCTTCTTCAAAACGTCCTCTTGCGCTAGCAATATTACCCTTGATGTACGGGACTGTGGGGGATCTGTTATCATGGATTGATGCGTTTTCTATCAACCGTTCTGCCTCGGCGATATCATCATTGTCCAATGCCAATAATGCAGCCTCGGTTGAGAATGCCGGTTGATCCTCTTCAAGCAATCGACTGGCACGAGACAATGAAAGGGCAGCGGCTTCTTTATCCTTCAACAACCTCTGTATCCTTGCCAGACCTAACCATGCAATACCGTGCTCTCTGTTGAGGCGTACCGCTTCATCAAATGACTCCTTGGCCACCAGCAACAAGCGCATGTCTGTATCTCCAGTACCATCTCTCTGAAGGTCTGCTGATGCAAGATGCAATCTACCCCATTGTATGTGGATGAAGGGTTCTCCCATCGCTTCCAATGGGGTGGCTCTGAGCAATTCTCCCGCCCCTTCAAGGTCTCCGCTCTGCAATCTCATGGCAGCCATGGCTGCCCTCAATTCAGAATCGGCCGGATTCCTTTTCAAAGATGATACCAGGCTTTCTCGCCCCTCCTCGAATTTTCCATTTGCAGCAAGAAGGTCAGACTTCAATAGTATCAATTCAGTTCCACCAGCAGCAAGAGCGACGGCATGGATGGCTGCCTTGAGTGCTGCTTTTGCTTCACTCGGTCGGTCCTTCAACACCTGAGCCTTGATGGCCCAAGCATCACCATTCTGTCTATCTAGGCTTAAGCAGGCTTCTGATGCAATCAATGCTTCATCATACTCTTCCAGTTCCAGATGTATCTGCGCCTTACTGCTCCAGTCGGCAGAACGGGTCGGATCCTCTTCCAATGCTTTGTCAAGTGATTGAAGTGCCTCGTCCTTTGCACCAGCCCTGCTGCGCAATCCAGAAAGGAGGCTGCGGTCGGCAGGAGTATCTATTCCGAGGGCTTCAAGTCTGCGCACATCTCGCTCTGCTGCATCATCATCCAGTTTGACCATTAGATGTGCGTGAGAGCGTAGAAGTTCAGGGTCGTCGGGTGAAATCACCAATCGCTCCTCAAGCCAATGTCGTCGAGCCCGGGTATCGCCAGTCTTCAATGATAGTTGTTCGAGAATCTCTAGACAATTCAGTTCTCCTGGAGATTTCAGATTTGCGCATTCATAGGATTTGATCGCCCAACTGACTTCCCCGACCGAATAAGCCAATGCTCCAAGGCGTTTGCACTCCAAACCATTCAATGCAAGGTCTACAGGACCAAGCCCACATTTTTCAAGAACGATGAATAATCGTCGTGACAATGTACTGAGTCCCACATCTCCCTCAGGAATTTGGTTCAGCTTTCCCTCTCCCCCTATGGTCCCGATAAGATCCCTGACTGCAGATATCAATGACCTTCCACCTTCCTTCAATTCTGCAGGATTGATGATGCTTCTATCAAGTATTGATTCCGACTTGGCAATTGAAGAATGCAGGGCAATTCTTCCCTCAAGTTGGGGTTGTGTCGATAACAAAGCCTGGGCCCCTGCCTCGAGTGAGGCCAATGTGTGGTGAAGGGCAACAAGGCTTGAGCGCGAGGTAAGGCGTTGTTCATCCAATTTCTTCTCAGTTTGTTCATGGGTCAAAATCATGCGTTGTTCAAGCGTCCACATCCTCCAACCAAGGGCGCTTCCGCCGCCGATTATCGTCAAAGCAAACAGTATCGTGAGAGCGTCCATCGAAGGCCATGCGACCAATGGCGGTTTTATGAACTCCGCATCCGACCTACGGTCGAAGGGCGATTATCGCACCCCTGTTGGATTCCCGAGCGGAAAACAGCCGACAAGAAGAAGCCCTACCCAATTATCGGAGTATACGAGGGATTCCCGCATGGTTGATGATTCTGACCAACCTGAATGGTGGTTACAGCGAATCTCACAATGGAGTTCGATGGGATATGAAACCAATGCAATAGAAGAGAATCTGCGGCAGAACCCCAGTATGGGAAGTGAAATTGTCATCATGATTGAGAAGAATATCACTATCGCTGAAGGTTTGAGAGCAGATATCATCGCAATGAATGAAAGGCATGCTGAGAATGCTGTTTCATGGTTGGATATGCTCGATGAACCATACAATGTGGAAATGGTACAAGAAGAATACAGCCGTTTCAATTTGAGAAACAGACCATGGGCCATCGATGCGAAACTGGCGGATAGGAGATGGGCTGAGTTGGGAATGCTCGAAAGATTGGAGGAAATGATATCTAGACTCGATGCTCTAGACCCTGTATTTATCGCAAAAGGCTCATTGTTGGGTGAATTGTTTCAAGAACCCCGATTACATGACAAATTAAGTGAAGAAATAGAAAGATTGGAAGTGAGTCAAAGTCTCAGGTGGGATAATCTCGAAAAAATGGTTGTTTCATTGCACGAGAAAGGAGTCGATGCTGAAGATGTCATGAGTCTCGAACTATCGGATGCTTACGAAAAGATTTCCAGACTCGAGGTGTTGGCTGAAAAATTTGCAACAATCAGAAATGACATTACAGTAGGGATAACACCCTATGATCTGGGTAGGGCGACTTCTTTTGAAGAAAGACTCGCGTCATTGAATATCGATAATGAGGAAGAAATGATTGCATTTTCAGTCGAAGTGAATGCTACATCCACTGAACTTGATGTGAGGCACCTCAAAATCGTGAACAGACTACGAGACCTCTCCAATGCAGGATTCATTCTGCCTCCAGAAGTAAGTCTGAACAAGAAAGCGCTATTGCCGATGGAGGTGATGATAGATGATCTCGAGGAAAGAGCCGTTGCACATGACAAATTGGTTGGAGAGGCTTCCACAGTTGCCGAGCTTTGGGCCGATCTAGGAGAAGTTCTGTATGACATCGGGGGAGACCTGACAAGAACTGAAGTCCTCAAAGGTGCTCTCGCAGAATCAGAAGAGCGTTTGAAAGAAATCAAGATTCGTGCAGAAGAACAAGTCTCCAATTGGTCTGAACTTGGATTTGAGATGTCGGTATGGAGAAATCGTTTTCTTAACTCTCCAGTTGAAGCGATGGTGAAATGGCAGAATCATTTGCCAATACTGAGGTCTGCATTGGATCTGATAAGGAGAGTGGAAGAATTGGATACTTCATTGACAGGTAAGGAGGAGGTGGAAGGATTCATTATAGAATTGCAGGCCTCAAATATTGATTCCAGCCTCTTTGAAGTAGTCGAAGATTTCCTCTATTCAAAAGGAATTCGAAACAAGAGACACCGTCGCCTTCTAGAGAATGATGTCAAAGAATTGGTTGCAAAGGGACAATTGCAGGAAATCGCTCTGGATGGGGGAATGAAATTGAAAGGCCTAGAGGAGCTTGTGCACTCGGCAACCATGGGCGTAGGCCTTTCTACAACCGCAAAGGAACGAAAGGCTGAACGTTTACCTATTACTGCTCTTCAGAATGAATTGAATTCATGGAAAGCAATGAATTGGGATGTTTCAGGTTTGGTAAGATTGCTTGAGACTGAACCATTGACCTTGGGAAGAATGATAGAAACGATAAGAGCTGATATGGCTGGAATTTCAGATTTAACAAGAAGATTGGAGCGCCTGCCACTTCAGGCTGCTCCTAACACCAAGAACGAAATTGAGAGGATGATGCGAAAACCCGAGTTGATTTCCGCTCTACGTTCATCAATTCCAGATTTTGCTGCGAGAGCTGCAATGGAGGCTGGAGGGGAACGCGGTGGTGTATCATTGTGGAAACCTGAAAGAATGGAAAGTGATGATATCGTCGTTTCTGAACTGGATGATATGGATGTTGAAGTACTCCATGCTTCTATCGAAGAAATGTACAGTTTTGGTATGGAAGATGATACTGGAGTCACTGAATCTACAACTCCTCTTGTTAAACCTGTAATCCCTTCTATTGAACCGGTCATCCTTCCTGCTGAAACTGTTGTCGAAGCAATTCAAGAGCCTAGTCCAAGTTCAGCCCCTGAGGAATGGATTCCTGAAGAAAATGATGTCATGGCAGAAGAACCAGAGTACGATGAGCCTAGAACTGACGTTGAGATGATGGAAGAACCTATGGTTGATACTCATGATGAGGATGTGGATGAATATGAAAATAATCTTGAGCAATCTGGAGACTTTGAAACACTGCGCGTTCCATTGAATCGATTATTGATGTCATTGGGTGTACTCGGATTGAAGGATGTACTGGAATCAGAAGAGATTAATCGTATCAGATTCGCTCTTGCTTCAAAGGTTGGAATCAAACCAAGGGACTCGCGAGTTGATCGATTACTGAAACTAACATTGCGACTGATTCCCCGTGAAGCCTCTGAAGATCTGCGCAAAAGAGCAGGAATGATTTCAATGCTCGCTGGCTGTGCAGATAATCTGAATGAGTGGGCAGCACTGAGGCTCAGAAGTAGAAATGATAAGGTCGATGAGGGGTTGTTGCAGAATTCTTGGAATCTAGGTAAAGCACTGAAAAGAATCCCCGGCCCAGGGGCTGCCCTCCCATTGGAACCAGATGATTATCAATTGCCAGCGGCGGATAAGTTGACTGAATTGGCGACTGAAGTAGCAAAACTCTGTAACTACTCGAACCTTGGTGGCACAACTGGAATCAAAGCACTTTGATCAGTCATCAAGCATTGATAGAAGATCGTCCTTCTCATCAGTGGACATTCTGTCTTCCCTAGGTGAGCCAGCCACCAAGGTTTCGGGGGGTGGAGGCATAGCTACATCTGCGTCCATCAATAATGGATCGATAGCAGGTAACAGGGGAACTGGAGGAAGGACCAATCCAGGAGGGGGCATCGGCAATGGAGGGGTTGGAGTTGGTAATGGCGTAAGGCTTGGAGGGGGAGTTGGTGCAGGCGGGGGGGATAATTCCGCAGGTGGGGCTGGTTCTGGCAACGCTTCCGGCGGGGCCGGCTCTGGTAATT
>CALCOQ010000360.1 GCA_937897005.1 uncultured euryarchaeote | reverse complement strand
TTAAAACAAGCACCTGACAAGGCATATTCTCAATATTTCGTTTGACAGAGTCAAACGCTGATTGATAGTAGAACTCTTCAACCTAGCCCCTCTGGAGGTTGCGTGAACACTCTGGGGGTCGCCATTCTTTCGGCCAGTGGCTTGGTTTCACAAAGATTCCAAGAACGCTTGGAAAGCCATCCATGGTTTGAGTTGCGCGCCATCGCAGGCAGCAAGGAGACTGCTGGACGGAATTTATCCACACTTGAATGGAGGCTCGAATCTCCAAGACCTACCCTTCCTGATCTGTTGGTCATCAACCTTGAAAGTGAAGAACTGGTTGAAGAGATGATACTCGCAGGAGTGGATGTGGTGTTCTCTGCTCTTCCAAGCGCGATTGCTCGCCGAGTCGAGCCTCAACTATGTGAAGCGGGAATCCAGGTATTCTCCAACGCCAGCGCCTTTCGCTGCATCGATGGCGTCCCACTGGTCATTGCAGACCTGAATCCACATCATCTACGACATTGGAACAGTTCAGAAATAGGCCCTTTGGCCTGCTCTACGAATTGCACCGTGGTTCCTGTTGCTCTTCCATTGAAACCACTCTGGGACATGGTAGGTTTCCATTCACTGAAGATTCAAACTGAACAGGCTCTATCCGGTGGTGGGTGGAGATTATTGTTGGACGAAGATGCATTGGCAGGAAATGTGAACCCTGATATTTCTGGTGAAGCTGAAAAAATCATAGAGGAGTTACTACATCTTCTGGGTCGGGTTACTGAACAAGGAATCAGGCCAGCAAACATCGACGTACAGGTACAATGTGAAAGAATCCCTGTGAAAGATGGCCATATGGTACATGTCGAAGTTGAACTGGACAGAGAAGCCAGCCTGGAGGAAGTCAAGGAATGGATGAGCGCATGGTCGGATAGACCTCAACATCTCGAACTACCTTCTGCACCAAGCAGTCCAGTGATCGTGGTCGATGAGGTCCCAGACAGAGATCTTCATCTCATGGCAGGTGAAGAAACGGAGGAAGGATTTGATCTGAAGGCGGGAATGGCTGTTGTTGTCGGAAGATTGGAGGTTGAGGGAAAGATGCTCAGATTCTCAGCACTGTCTCATAACACGATACGCGGTGCTGCGGGTGGTTGCATGCTTCTGGCCGAGTTGGTGATGGCTGAAGGAATGCTGAATGTAATCTCAACGTGAAAGGACTCATATGTCGATTGCAAGTGCGCTGCTTCGGTGTACGCATGGGTATAGTGACGGTCTTGAAAGACCAGACCCTGAAGCAACTCACTGATGAGGCTGTTAAGCGCTGGCCAGGGGCTTGGGATTCGAATGTCCAACGAGTACAGGTGTTGGTTCTCTGCAAAAGGAGTGAAAGAATAATCCTCGAACAACATGGCGCCACGGTGGAACATGAATATCCTGTGTTCAGCCTGTTTCATCGACCAAGGCACTCTCTTCATCTCTTTGAGTCGCAGGGATTCAATCCTCGGGAAGCATCATTTCAATTTCTGGACATTGCTACTCATGAGCTCGGAAATTGGCTACAGCATCTGGTCACCAATGATGGTTGGAAGCGAAGTTCTACCAGGATTGCTCCTTTACCTATCGACGCCAACGTCCCGATGCAACGTCGATTCGAGATCCACTCGATGCTGACTTTCAGGCATCCTGATCTACCGGAGTTGAAGAATCTGCATATTCCTATGCCATTCGAGAGTATGGTCGGGAAAGCATACGTCTCCTTTCCACTGGGTAGCGAGGCTGACATTGAAGACCCTGTGCCTCGCGTTGAATCGATACAGGCTGCTGTTACCGAAGTACCCATTGTCCCCCGTCCGAACGCCGAAGTGGTTCAAGAGGAAGTTTCCGATGAGACCTCTATCACCAGCCTTCAGGATCTAATTACAGAGGTCGAAGAAGAGGATGACTCTGAAGTAAGCGCTCTTATCGATGGTTTCAGTACGGAATTATTGACCAGCATCACCCATTCTGCCAATGCTGATGAAGTGCCTGAAATCGAAACTCAGGAAGTGATGCCTGAGTCTGTTGCCGATGAGATTCCAATGATTGAAGAAACACCTGCTCCAACACCAGAGATCACTGAATCTGAAACAGAGGGGGAGATGGTGGAGGAAACACCTGTGCCAGCGGACGAACCTGTGCCAGCGGACGAACCTGTGCCAATTCCTGAGCCTGAGTTGACCTCTGGAGATGCTCCAATACCAAAGAATGAGACTCCAAGAACAATACCAGTACCTTCCGATGGAGGTGTCGTTGATGCTTTCAGAAATGTGGTGCAGGAACTACTCGCAGAAGGTATGGAGGCTGGAGATATGATGGGCGACCCAAGATTCGCTGAAGCCAGTGAATTCTGTGAGGCCGCAGGGGTGGATACCTGGCCCTTGTTCATGCGCCTGACCTCCACATCCTGATTTTTTCTTAGCAAAGGATTGAAGACGGGGCCGCGGCAGCCTCTCTTTGAAGGACATGGCATACTGCACGAAATGTGGCAGCCCGCAGAACAATGGGGCGCATGTTTGCCTGTCTTGTGGAAATCAACTTCCTGGACAACAATTGATGGCTCGCCTGAACACTGAGGCTGAACAGATTCGTCGCATTGCAACCTTGCGAAGGAATGCAGCCAATGGAAACACGAATGGCGCGCAAGTCTCAGCCAGCAGCAATGTCACCGGCAATCAGGAAGTTTCAACTTTGGATAGATTGGAAGAGATGCGCAGACAGGCGGATGCCAATGCTAAGCGCAAGAACATGGACCAGCATGGAAGAAACATCAGTTGGTGATACCATCCGCCAAAGGCATCTGGCCATGGCATTGTCCAGATTACCCGAACATCCTCAGACCAATGCTGCAGATGAACAATATTCCACCGAGGGTGATCTCGCCGCAAGATGGTTGTCTGCAATCGATGGGTTGGAAAACAGAAGAGTGGCGGATCTTGGCGCTGGAAACGGGGTCTTGGGAATCGGTGCACATCTGCTTGGTGCTTCACATGTTTGGCTGATAGAAGCTGATTCCGACGCTGCAGAGGTAGCCAGAACAGCCTCATCCTCCTTTCCGGACGTTGAGGTGCTCGTTCACCGAATAGATGGCGAACTACCTGCCGAAGTACAACCGGAAACTGTGATCATGAATCCACCTTGGGGTTGGCAGACAAAGGCTGCAGACAGACCATTACTCATCGCCGCTATGAAATCCTCTGCGGACCTCATTCATCTGATGCACAGTGCAAAGGCAACACACATCGAAAGACTGGCTGAAGAACATGCCTGGTCCGCCAATCCCACTCTTGAAGCAGAGTTCCGTCTGCCTGCAAGATATCAGCACCATGTTTCTCGAATGAGTAGCACTCCCGTGAAATGTTGGCGACTCAGTCGAGATTGAATTTCAACATTCACCAAGGGTTGGGTTGAAAAACAGGTAGCCGGCCGGCTGATTCGATGTTCACCCCTCTGGGGTGGAAGAGGAGATTGATTCAATGAGCAACACAAGTATCGTCACACCCGGAGAGACGATTGCGAAAACAGTGGAATGGGAGGCTGGAGAGGGAGTAGCCGTCAGTGCAGACAGATTGGTTTCCACAACCACCGGTACTGTTCATTTCAACGAAGACGAACGCACAGTCAACGTGAACTCAACTTCTGTAGGCCCTCCTTTGGTCAAGTCGGGAGATATGGTCATCGCAGAGATCGCCAAGATTCGAGAATCAATGGTTGAGGCACGTATCATTCACGTTGAGGGTGACGATTCCCGAGAACCCTTGCCGAACCAATTGTTTGGTCAGATGCATGTCACCAAGATGGTCGATAGGTATCTGCACGACGCCAGCGATGGTGTCAGGCGCCGGGATATCATTAGGGCCACCGTCCTTGAGACCGACCCTGTCGTAAGATTGGACATGAGAAGTGGAGATGACTGTGGTGTTCTTCAAGCAATATGCCCACAATGTGGTCTACAACTCGAGACTGCCGACCATGAGGATTGGAATGTATCCTGCTCAGGTTGCGGCTATCTTTCATTCCGTGCTCTTGCCAAGAGTTTCGGTCTCGGATATTCATCCTCTCCAGAGGGAAGTACTGACTACAACAAGTCTGGTAAACGCTGGGGCAATGAGGCAGAAAGGCACTTCGGTGCCGGACCTAGCGCACGTAGCAATCTCATCGCCGTTGATCA
>CALCOQ010000359.1 GCA_937897005.1 uncultured euryarchaeote | reverse complement strand
TCGGCGATGTTGTCTTCACGTCCAAACGATTACGAAGGTAGACCCGAATTGGTCGTTCTTCCAGCAGGTGCTCGTTTAGCCAGGTCTGTGGAGGAAGAATGAAGCAACACTTTCAGTCGTGCGTATTGATTCCCCCACTTCTATTTTGGAGGAGGGGTGCTCCACCAAACCAGATATTCCTCAACATTCTCAGGAACAGGACAGCCAGAATATCCGGAAGTGAGCATACGTAGGCGCGCTGTTGTGTCCTCAAGGAGCGAAGTCCGCTGCCCTTCATCGAGGCGTTCGCTGGACAGTATCCATTTCATCGCCTCAGATATGTCAGCGCGGGGATTCTTCCGTTTCCATTCGGCAAGATGTGATTGCATGGGCCAAAGTGCGAGGAAGAGTCTTCCAAGGCCTACCCATTCTGCACCGATCTTGAATGTCGGTGCATCTGAGAAAGGGACATGTGCTTGTTGTCGATGTGTCCAGCCTATTGTGTCGAACCATTTGATCAATCGTTGTGAATGTCTTTGAGAGACTGCTCTTACTGGACCAAGAGTGCGTCTCAAGGTCGGGATATCGGTGGTCGACATGAATGAAAGTGTACCCATCAGTGACCAGACTGAGTGATGGATAAACGAGCCAGCCACATCAGCATCTCTTGCCTTTTCCACCACCCATGCATCGCTTGCTTTGGACATCCAATCTGCAGGTGTGCAATCAGCCAGCCAATCTTCGACCAGAGAAGTCGATTCAATCGGCGAACCGGGAAGTCTTTGTTGTGCAGCCAATCCTTTCACAAGTCGTCTTAGATGATGCCTATCGACGACCTGTGGGTCTACATTCAATGGCGGCGGTCTACTGTTGAGGAAACCGCGCAATGCGCTTGCTAATTCCTTGCGCAACTGAGTTTTACTTCCTTCATTCAGTATCGGCCCAGCGATGGTGCATCTGTCAAAAGGTGGCGGAGCTTCTTGTTGAGACAGTAATTCATGAAATCCAGTCCGTATCTTACTCTGTAATTCGTTGGTCTCGAAGTACTCCCTTTTCTGAGAACTCCCCCTAAGTGTTCCACTGTTTATCCTCTTCATCGCTAATTCCGGATCACAGTCTACCCATATCACCAGATCTGGAACAGCGGCTGCGGAATTCATTTTTGCGACTTTTTCGTACCCTAGTTCACCGACACACCCTTGGTAGATCAGAGAGGAATGGATATTTCTGTCGCTGATGATCAATTCACCTCGCTTCAAGCGAGGTAGTATCCACGTGTGGGTGTGGTCCAACCTATCCGCAGCGAACAAGGCTGCTTCTTGCAGTGGTGTCTGTCCACCTTCCTTGACCGCCGCCAATGCCAGACTTCCAATTGGGCTGGAACGTCGTGGCTCATGGGTCATGGACACCGCTGGGAAGGGAAAGTCAGATGCCACTTCCTTGAGAATCCTGACCGCTTCACCTTTGCCAGAACCATCGCCACCCTCGACGGCGATAAGGTACATCACGAATCATCTCCGGACGAGGTCTTTTCATCGACCACATAATCGGCGAATTGTCGCTTGGTCATCATCAGCAATACCATCCCCATCAGAATCAGGATTGGACCGAAGAAGATCAGACCTCTGCTGCAAAGAGATATTCCAGCCAGATATTGGGTCCTGCGGTACCTCTTCCCTCTCTTGGTTTCATGAGCTGCATACATGCCCACGAAGGCCGTCAGGATAGTGAAAACTGCGACCAGTGTGCTCACCGTCACTGCGCCAGCGAGAATAGAATTCCTTTCTTCCTCCGTCTCCGAAAACAAACCACTTCCCTCTTTCATCGTCAATGGGGATTCACCTGCTTGATCTGGAGTGAAAGTGCGTTCAATGGTGATGAAACCATCTTTCTGTGCAGTCAGGGTCAATCTCTTGATCGAGATATCTGCAAACCTGTAGAAGCCATTGCTATCGGTTGTGGTATTGTCCATCTGGGCACCAGTGACTGCATCCACGAGTACCAATTCAACTCCTTCCAGCCCTTCTCCGGTCTGATTATGCAATGCATAGCCGCTGACATCTACACTATCGCTCGATTTGAAGAGAGATGAACTTAGAAGGTCAGATGGATTGTTGGACAGAAGCATGAATCCAGTAAGCAGACCGAGAATGCTGCCGACCACGATGAGGACTGCTGCCGTGGTTCTTGTCAAGTCCCGAGTAGCGTATTCATCACGCAACTCCATCAGCCGGTCAATCCGCTTTTCTCTCTCGCTGCGTTTGTGCCACACACTGAGTAGACCCTTGCCTTTGGAGTCATCATCATTCGTCATCGTCAAACACGTCCTCGAGGTGCGGCGCCCTCTTCTCATCTGCTGGCAGAGCGCGCCAGACCTTGAAGATTCCAATCACCGCGCATGCTAGAGCAACCCCTGTCACGGCACTGTAGAACAGATATATCGACAAGGGAGCATCAGATTCACATTCCTCATCCGAAGTGCAGGACTGTGGCTTATCAGTTCCAGTTCCTTGCTCAACATTTGTAGTTCCATCTGTATTGTTTTCCTGATTTGAGGACTCGACCAGTTCGACCTCGTACATCAATGGCCAGTTCTTTCCAGTCACCCACATGCTGCCATCTTCATTGATGGAAATCCCATTCAGTACGCCCCATCCATCGTTGCTCAGTTCGCTGGCATCGACCACCATGTCCACTTCTCCAGAATCAGGGTTTATCCGGATGATATCATCGGAATGCCAAACGTTGGCCCAGATACTGCTGGCATTGCATTCCAGTTCATTCAAATCTACAACCCCTTCTCCATCCAGAGTGACATTGATTGTTCTGATGATGGAGAAATCAACCGTGTTTCTGAAAGCAATCTCATCACTACCATTGGACATCACCAATGCAGTACCATTGTTGCACAATCCCCATCCTTCACCTTGGTAAGTGAAATTTCCCAGTAGAGAGAAGTCTGACAGGTTCCAGATCAGTGCTATGTTGTTTTTCCAGGTCAGTTGAACAAGTGTATCTCCAACCAATGCCAACCCTTCTCCGAAATAATTCGCATCGAGATCGGTGGAACGATTCACCGTACCATTCGGAAACACCTCCCTGAGCGTTGATTCCCCCAGTAGTCCAGTGCTTTCGTAGAACATCCCTTGATGCCACAGAAGACCTTGTGTGAAGGCACCATTGTCATGACTGATATTGGCCACGACCTCAACTTCCATCTGGCTCACTGTGGAGGTTTCATGTGCGTCAGCGGCGACATTCATCAGTACCGAGGTGAGCAGCAGGACGACAATCAATTGACTGACTCGTTTGCAGTCTGCCGTCTTGAGCATGTCTGATGCCTGCTCCACCGAGCCTTAAATACCTCATTCAAGGTGGTACTTCACGTGACGCGTAGCGTCACTGAGGGTGATTTCTCTGACAACGGATAAAAATGGGAGATTTGGTGTTCCAACCGCTTTGATTCTCTTGCTCGTATTCAGCGCTTGGGGACCGGTAGCAGCTGGGGCTGATGGTGCTGATTCTGATACCCGACCAGAATATGTTCCTCGAGGAACCTTGACCACATCTTTCGATGACTTCATCCCCTCAACTGGTAAGCCGTACATCCTTTTTGAGGAAGACCAACCCGTCTACTCTGCCACTGGTTATCTGAAGCAGGCATGGTGGGCTGAAGGAAGTCCGGGAGCTGAAGAAGCATCGTTGCGTCAGGCATCTGCCAGAGCGGCCAAAGCATGTAACCGACATCAGGAAGGAGATACCACCACCGTTCCAGGATATGGTGGTGGCACGGTTGGCGTCACAGTCGAGAGAGCGACGAACAGTGTAGCATTCATGGTTCAGGATGGACTTTCGTTATCCTCAACAGTTCTTTCCAATTGGGAGTCTGATTGGGATAACACGATATATCCTATTCTGACCACATACTTCGGTAAGGATCAAGGAAATGGTATTCCCGAACCTCCAGACATCGATGGAAATTGCCAGATCCAGGTTGCTATCATCTCTGTGGATGGCGCATATGGGACAGGTGGATATTTCGCTCCTGGGCTGGCTCAGTTCCGAGAGATAATCTTCGTTGACCATGCTGATGCTTCATTGTCATGGAGCAAGGTCATTCTGGCGCATGAATTACAGCATCTATTGCATAATGCTGCGGATTCCCAAGAAAATCTGTGGATCGACGAAGGTGCTGCCGATATGGCTGCATACCTTTGTTTCGGAGCCAGTAGCACGCTCACTGGGCACTCTAATGCCTGGACTCAGGATAGCGGAATCAGCGTCCGTTGGTGGAACCAGAGAATCGCCGATTACGGCGGTGGATTCATCTTCTTGTTGTGGATGGCTGACCATCTTGGCGGAGGGCCAGCAATCAGACAATTGGTTGCAAATACCCAAACAGGTGCGGCAGGGATCCTGACTCTGGCCCAATCCCCTCCTAACAATGCGGGAATGATACTCGGCACCACTTTTGAGGAGGTGTTTGCCAATTTCACAATAGCTGCAACTCTGGATTCTTCAGTTGGTATCCATGGATTATCGAATATTGCTATGACGGATCTATGCACCGGTTCTACGTTCTGCAAGATACAGCCTGCGGCTACGAATAATGATTGGACTTCGATGTGGGAATCCAAATCCAACATCATCGAAGGTTGGGGAGTTCAGGTCTTCAAACTTGAACCAGGCGCCTCTTCTGCTGCACCTTTGACCATTAGATTGACTGCCGATGCGAATGGGATGCAAGGGAGGTTGCTTTCACGAGCCTCCGCAGACGGACTCTATGCCATCGAGGAACTTTCATTCACTAACATGGTGGCCACGGCGATGGTCCCTGGATTTGGAGGCGTCACCGATGAGGTCCATGTCATCGTCTGGTATGGAAGCAGTCTGGGAGATTGCGACTATACCTCATGCGGTCCAACCTATCCAGAAGCATTACTCGACATCGAGGCTGCACGTATCACTTCACCCGCTAGTCTGGCTCTGGGTAGTTTGTCAATGTCTGACCGAGATAACGATGATGATGATGACACCATGGCCTTGCCCTTCAGCGTCACTTCAAATGCGTTCTTTGAGGATCTCAATATCATTGCAAGCGCCATCAACAGCACCGGTCACACAGTGGACACTATGACCACGGGAATCGAGGCAGGAGGTGGTGTGCCGTCACCGGGAATAATCTATTGGACTCCACATACCACTGATGATTACCAGATTTCATTGGTGATGAAGGACCTGCTCGGCGATATCGTCGACAATCCGCCGCCTTCAAGCAGTCAGGAAGTCTTCAACATGCAACCATTGCCTGATGCATCGGTCGATACCAATGCTACCTTGACTTGGCTCCCTATCCAATTCAGCGGTTCAGGTACGGATTATTGGGGATTGTCGGACAACATCAGCACGCTTCCTCATGATGATGATCCAACCGCCTATCTGTGGGATTTCGGTGACGGAAACATTTCCACCTTGAAATCACCTTATCGTGGCTATCGAGACGAAGGAGTATACATCGCTAACTTGACAGTTCAGGATCAAGGTGGAGCATGGAGTCAGATATATCCGAACATCATTGTGGTTGCAGATATTCTATCTCCTATCATCAAGGTCCACGATGGTGCCGGTAATGAAGTGGTTTCAAATGATGATATTGAGGTGTTCACAGATCAAAGGATTCAGTTCTCCACTTTGCAGACCATTGACAATGTGCCCAATGAGAATATCGAGTTCAATTGGGATTGGGGAGATGGAGAGACTGAAGGAGGATTGGGGCATACTGTGGTCAGTCACGAATGGAGTGAAGGTGGAAACGGTAATGGAAATGCCCATCAGGTCATGATAACAGCATTCGATGGAAAGAACACAGGTTACTTCAATTTCACTGTCAATGTCAAGAATAGATTGCCGAGGATGACCTTTGATGAAGCGTTGGTGGTTGATACCTACACCTCCTTGCCAATGCCAGTTCTGTATACTGATGATGATGGGGAACTTGTCAGCATTGATTGGCAGTTCGTAGGAGGGGTTGCTCTGAATGAAGTCGACGTTGACCGCGCCAGCGATTTCTCCTCTACCAGTAGCGATGAATGGCAACCCATGGTGGCTTGGAATACTCCTGGGAACAAGACTGTGCAAGTGTCTGTCACTGATGATGATGGAGGTCAATCTTCAGTTTCATTGACGGTTCTGGTCAAGAATCAGTTACCGGTCGCTGATGTTGAGACAAGAGACAGTGGTTCAAGAGTCATCGATTTCCGTCAAGAGGATGCAATTGTCGATATGATATACACCTTTGATGGAAGGGATAGTTTTGACCCAGATGGTTCACTTTCCGATTCATCCATTCTGACGTTTGTGTGGTATTTTGAGGATGGTACAACCTCCACCAAGTCTCAGGTCTCACATGGTTTCAATACCCCAGGGCAGCATTCGGTGACGCTCATCGTGACCGATGAGTATGGTCAGAATTCTGCGAATCGAACTCTGAACATACAGGTGATGAATCCGGTACCAGTGATCGAGGTCCAGATTCTGGAGGCATGGAGCAGTGGTGAATTGGTGAACATTGACACACCGCGTTCCGCAGGCTTCACTCCAGACAATTACTCAAGGACATTCGATGATACGAATCGAACTCATGCTTCGGTTGGTACTCTGCTGTATTTCGATTCCACTGGAACCCGGGACGGAGATGCAGTATTCGCTAATACCAACACTCCGTTCAACAGTAACAGCAGTGACTGGAATGGATTGGTCGAGTATATCTGGGATTTTGGAGATGGGAGCCCCCATTCAAAGGAGAGTCATCCTTGGCACTCCTATGCCTCTACAGGGACCTATTCGGTAAGTTTGACCGTGCGTGATGCTTTCGAGACAGGCGACACGATGAGCATATTGTTCACCATCATCGTCGATGCTCCGCCAGAGTCTGATGGAATCATGGAAGCCACCGAGATCATAGTT
>CALCOQ010000358.1 GCA_937897005.1 uncultured euryarchaeote | reverse complement strand
TGGA
Source organism: uncultured euryarchaeote (assembly GCA_937897005.1). Lineage (GTDB taxonomy): Archaea > Thermoplasmatota > Poseidoniia > Poseidoniales > Poseidoniaceae > UBA226. The sequence goes on along the minus strand of CALCOQ010000358.1, from coordinate 5,735 downwards.
ACGGTAGCCATACGCCATTCCAGGAGGGGTTCCGGACCACGAACTGGAACCAACTCCGCCAAAATCATTGTTGTTGCTCAGATTGCTCCATTGAGAAGTGGAGGGGTCCCCTCTCAGATTGAACTCTGCACTTGTCACTTCAGCCCCATATGGAATGTTGATTATTCCAGCTGAGCCATTTCCTTGGCCTTGAAATGTGTGTACATAGGAGCTTGTCCCTCCAGCGAATTGGGTTTCAGTCACTGCTCCAGTGGCCATTGGTGTCAGTGAAGACAACAGGAATAGAATCATCAGACCAAAAGCGCGTCGCATGGGCATCCCAGCTCACTCTCATCGCCAACGACATTTCAACCATCCCCCGCGAGGACACCACCCCTATGGGGGTGATTCCATCGGAAAAATGGACTCGACGCACAATCCTTGATGAATGCAAGCGTCCCGTGGAGGTCGGGAGGGGAGTTGCGTTGGCAGGCCGAGCATCGAAGAATGATGGATTTCTCAAAAATTGGTGGAAGAGCAAGCAGGACCTACATCTGCGCATCCTTTCGACTGTTTTCCTCAGTTGTATTGCCATCATGATTTCATCCATCCTACAATTGCTTCTGCTGAGAGGCTCTGGAATCTGGGATGATTACACCACACTTTCATGGTCTCTGCTCATCATTGCCAGTTTTGTTGCAATATGGGTCGGCCCTGAATTCGTCCACTATGTCGGCCAATTCAATCTATTGAAAGAAGTTCTTGATACCACAGCACGCTCTGAAGTCAGTAGACGTAGGTCTGAGGCGGAGACGGCAGCAGCTCTTCTTGGAACGCGGCATGTCGAACGCTTGAATGAACATCTTGTCGAAGTTGGCCTCAAGCGTGCCAAGAAGCGTGCATGAGGAGGAAGGCCGATGCGCTGGACCCTGTTTCGTGAGATGATTCTTGCAGTTAGTATGATTTCTCTGATAATTCTCTGCCTTTGGGCCATCACCGGCCAGATGCCGCCGTTAGTGGTGGTGGAATCAGATTCCATGGTGCATGATGCAGAATCTGGAGAAGTGGGTTCCATCGATGCTGGCGATCTCGTTCTGGTTCATTCTCCAAGATCTTCTGATGTTGTCACCTATGCTGAAGCCACTGAACCGTTCAACACTCACTATGGATACAGTAGTCATGGGATGGAAGGAGACGTGATCATTTATTCCAAGAATGGGAAATCAGGAACTCCGATAATCCATCGTGCAATCATGGAAGCGGTGCCATCGCTCACTTCTCCCCCTTCTGGAAATGATACCTGTAACGATGAAGGCGTCTATGATTCCAATCTCAACATCTGCATCCACTCATGGGATGTTCCCGGAACCGGACTGAATAATGTGACCAGTATCGATTGGGAATTCAATGGTTCGATGACGGGATATTATGACTGCAAACGGGATACTGCGTTCAACCATGGAGAAATCGGCCTAGCGGGCCATTTGAAGGTCGAATCTTGGAAGCCAAAGGCTGCAGGATTCCTGACTCTTGGAGACAACAACAAATGTTCAGTGGATCAAGGATGGTCTCCTTCCAATGGAGGAGTACAAGGTGCCAGTGGATTGTATGACCTTGATGGTTGGGCTGTAGGGCCGGTCGCCGATGCTCATCTGGTAGGTATAGCTGGAGCAGAGATACCTTGGCTTGGAACAGTCAAACTCCTGTTTGCAGGTGGAGAATCCCCTGGCACGGCACAGGTTCCTGATGCGACCTGGGGCTGGTTGTTCTTGACCATCGCAGTGATTCTGGCCGCACCGATAGCTCTCGAGCCACTGCTTAATCGAATAATCAAGAACTCTCCAGAATTCAAGGAATTTGAAATGGAGAAGCAACAGGTCGAGTATAGTGATTGATTATTCATCGGCAATTGAACCAGCGAGAGAATTCTCTGAATCACTCAATTTGGATTCTATCTGTTCATAAGTCTCCGCTAATTTCTCAACACTGGCCTGATCAAGCATTCTTGAGACTGCATCCCGTTGCCGTTTCATCGCCTTCAATCGTTTGAAACGGTCTCTCTCTCTATCGGGCTCTCCGCGCATCCCCATCAACCATTCTTCAAGCATTGAAGATAGAGCATCAGGGGCCTTCAACATCGCTGATAATGTCATGCTCTGACGTCTGAATCTCACTTTGATGGAGCCGTCTGTAAGACGATTGGCCTGAACTGAACCGGGACTCCATTCGTTGATTCTTATTATCACCTGAAGTTCAGTTGAGAAATCTCCAGTATCTTTTTCCACCAATCGGGCAACTACAACCATGTTTGAATATTTCAGAAGCACTTCATGCCGTTGGTCTATGCTGGACCAAGGAAAGATTTCCACGGGCGCTTCACCCCAAGCACGCATCGACCAATCATCGATGGCATCTTCATCGATATCCGGCTCCATGTTAAGTGGCGCGACATTGAGACATTTCATTCATCCGATTGTTGATTCTGTAATCGGTGGACTCAAGAATGAGGGCTATAGGAGTTCCATGTTGGAGGGGGTCGCGCGTCACATCAATCTGATTTCGGACTTTCTTCCAAGGCCTTGGAAGATGCACTGAAAGCATTGGATTGGAAACCTACGCCAGTCCAACGAATGACCATTGAACCGTTACGAGAGGGCTTTGACAGACTGGTGGTCGCTCCAACTGGTTCAGGTAAGACGATGGCTGCGGTTCTACCCTTGCTGGACCGCTCCATAACACAAAAGTGGGAGGGATTATCCATTCTCTACATAACTCCATTGCGGGCCTTGAACAGAGATGTTGACCGCCGTATCCATGAGATTGCGAGCAAGGCTGGAAAGAAAGTTGGGTTACGACATGGAGATACTTCACAGAGCGAGAGACAGAAGCAGGTTCGCAATCCTCCCGACCTGTTGGTCACTACTCCCGAGACTTTTCAGATCATGTTCTCAGGCAGTCGACTTCTTGAGATGTTGGCAGGAGTCAGGGCGGTGATCATCGATGAGGTTCACGATCTTGCTGCTGATGAAAGGGGTTGGCAACTCAGTCTTGGCCTCGCTCGCCTTGAGGCATTGACCGGAGAAAGAGTTCAGCGAGTTGGATTATCAGCAACGGTTGGGAACCCAGTAGAGGTGGCAAGGTGGTTGTCACCACAGGCTGAACCTATTCAGGTGGAAGGGATGAGGTCAACTGAAATCATCGTCGAGGCTGCCGCCACATTGCCTTCGGATGAGGCTGCAGGATTCGATATTGGCCTATCACCAAGAGCATATGCATCATTGAGAATACTGGGTCGTGGAATCTCTGAGAAAGCACCTTGTTTGATTTTCGTGAATTCTCGAAATGCAGCTGAAACCGTGGCACAGAGAATGGAGGCGATATGTCCAGAGTTGCGAATAGGTGTACATCATGGAAGTCTTGCCGCTGCCACCAGACAACAGATGGAGGACGATTTACGAAATCGGGAGTTGGACGGGCTGGTCTGTACCAGTAGTCTTGAGCTCGGTATCGATGTTGGTAGTATCGCATACGTGATACAGATACGTAGTCCGCGTTCAGTGGATCGAATGTTGCAACGTGTTGGCCGAGCAGAACACCATCTCGATGGGGTCGGGCGTGGAAAGGTGATATCGTGGGAGGCCGATGACATCTCAGAATCTGCAATCATTGCAAGAAGGGCACATAATGGTATGATCGAGGCGGTGGAATGGAGAGAACATCCTCTCTCTGTTGTGGCGAACCAATTGATTCAGATGGCCAGATGCCAGGGGGCGGTTCCACTCGATGAAGCAACCGCAATCATCGCCAAGGCACCTCAATTCACAGGTTGGACAAGGACCGATACCCTAGAAGTGATCAGGGTATTGGAAGACAATTGGTTGTTGCATCTTACAGAGGCTCCGAAGGAGCATCCATGGTGGACTTGGCCCAAGAGAGTCTGGGTAGAATCTCGTCAGAAATGCAGCATGCCCCCTCCTGAGGAACGCCCAACTCCAGTAGAAGGAGAGGAAGGGCCTCCAGCAGGTTTTGAGGAATTGGTGATGCCGATACCACAACGTTTCGAAAAGGGCTGGTTCTCATCTGCTGGCAGGACCTGGGAATATGCGAGGAATCATCTTTCCATGATTCCTGATAATCAATCATATCGGGTCAGGGATGCTGTTTCGCGTCGTTCATTGGGTTCAGTGGATGAGGCATTCGTGTTATCTTTGGATTCCGGTGGGGACGATGAAGATGGACAACGCCGGAGGTTCGTGATGGCTGGCAGAACATGGCAGGTCATCGATGCTGACCCTGAGAAAGAGGAGCTACTGGTCACTCCGGTCAACGATCAAGGTACTGCACCAATATGGTCGGGAGAAGTACCTCCTACTCCAGCAAATGTAGCCCGAGAGATAGGGCGATTGCGGCACCTGCTGGCCGTAGATGTCGGCGCTCAGATGCTTGAACAGCAAGACTCGGACCAACACTCTCTGCTCTGTGATGAAGAATTGAAGATCTCGGATTATCCGTTCGATCCAGAAGCCAAAGCATTGTTGTTTGAGAGTGTGCTATCACATCTTGACAGTACTGGAAGTCTACCTACTGATCGCTGTATGACCATTGAATCCCGCGATGAGGCATTGGTGGTCAATTCATGTCAGGGTAGCCGTATCAATGAGGCGTTGGCACATCTATTGCAAGCAATGGCTTCGACCCGCTCTGGACGGATGGGGCGAATCATGGTTGAAGCGACCAGAATAACTCTGCAGATGGGTGGTGTTTCTGCCGAGGATGTCGTTCAGTGGTTGAATGAAACCCCTCCGGATGCAATTGAAGGGATATTGTCGGTCACTTTGCCGAATTCACGACAAGTGCGTTGGCGTTTCGCTGAAGTTGCCAAGGTGTTCGGAGTCTTACGCAAGGGTGTGGACCCTCGCCGCATCAATCTTCGAGCATTATTGAGAAGATACAGAGGAACGGTGGTGATGCGTGAAGTGCTTGCAAGATTGTTCCATGAAAGGTTGGATGTGGCCGGTGCTGGAGACGTGCTTCGAGGTATCCAGAACGGTATCATTCGATTGGAGGTGACTGCGCCCGGATGTATGGGAGTCTCTCCTAAAGGGGAGAGAGACCTGTTGATGCCGAATTGGTCAAACATTCAGGTTCGAGAGCGATTGGAATCACGATTGATGAATGAAAGAGCGGTTCTCTGTTGTTTGAAATGTGGTGGAACCAAGACCTTTCGTGTTGCTAGATTCGAAGATATCGAAGTAGTGTGTAGACATTGCCAAGGGCGCATGATGGCTTGTGCCAGAGAAGGGCTGCGAGAAATGTTGGAGAAATGGGTTGCATCTTCAGAACGTTCGGATGTAGACAGGATGAATCGTTGTGCAGAGGCCATCAAACGTCGTGGAATAGAAGCGGTTCTCTGTTTAATGGGGCGTGGAATAGGTGAATCAACCACAACCAGACTGTTGCGAAGTGTCATTCCAGGGGATAGAGATGGTTTGTTGGAGGCAATTCATAACGCTGAGGTCACCTACGCTAGAACCCGCAGATTCTGGTAATTGCAATTTCTGATTATGTAATTGAAAAATCAGAGGTCACTTCCACGTGGGTCCTTGGGTCCTGAAGTCCTTTGGATCTCAACACCATGTTCCTCGAGATATCCAATTCCATTCGTCCCTCCAAAACCTCCATCCACGACGATGACTCTTGAGATTCCTGCGTGATGAATCAATTTGGCACACATCAAACAGGGCTCCCCCGTAATG
>CALCOQ010000357.1 GCA_937897005.1 uncultured euryarchaeote | reverse complement strand
CGGTCATGCCGTTAGCGTTGATGGGATTCATCTGGACCTTCAACATGTGCAATGTCATCTATCTCTTGACTTCTGGAGGTCCGAATCTGTCGACTGGCCCAGGTGAAACTGATATCCTCATCACTTACGTTTTCGACCTCGTCTATGAGGATGGTGCATTGGGTCTTGCTGCTGCATGGTCTGTTGTCATATTCATCATGCTGATGGTATTCAGTTGGTCTCTCATCAAGGGTGGTAAAGTAACGGAGGCTGCAACATGAGTGAAGACCTTGCAAGTCGGTGGTATACGCCATTCGAACTAGAGGTCTTGCAGAAGGCTGCACTTCTTGTCGTATTGTGTAGCATTCCGGTACTTTGGGTGATGAGTCTGAGAGAAAACGGCGAGTTGTTGGTATTGTTGGGACTGGTATCGGGATTGTTATCGTTCAGGACTCTTGGTCGAGAGAATCGAGATATGATGATGTTGACTTCGGCAATGATACTGCTGCTCGGTTCATTGACTCTCTATCAGGCTACTTTGAGAGGTGTGGCTGCGATCGATATCTGGTATTCAGCGATACTGATATGCAGTGGTGGCTATGGCCTGTGGAGTCTTTCTTCGAGCCATGTTTCACAGTGGCTGGGGGGTAGATTGGGTGTAAAGGGAGCCGAACGTGGTCTGGCAAGAAATCGAGTACTTCGACCTCGTTGGGCAGGTATCTTCACCCATGCCCTGTTGTTGCATTTCGTATTCATCGTCATGGTACCGATCCTGTGGATAATCGATGTTTCAATGTCTCCTGGTCAGTCAGCATCCAGTGGTCTAGACCTATCCACATGGACCCTGACACATTTCAGTTCAGTACTGGAGAAGGATGACTTCTGGACATGGGTCTCGAATTCAGTCATCATCTCGGTAGGAACAACCCTGCTTGGATTGTTCCTCGCTATTCCTGCAGGATATGCATTCTCTCGCCATCGTTTCAGTGGTCATGGTGTCATGATGTTCAGTCTCTTGTTGGTGCAGATGTTCCCAGGCGTCATCATTCTGGTTCCATATTTCATGGTCATGAAATCATTGGGATTACTCAATTCATGGTTGGGACTGATCCTTGCCTATTCGGTGACAGCATTGCCGTTCTGTGTTTGGATGTTGAAAGGCTGGTTCGATACTGTACCTGTCGATCTTGAGGAAGCAGCAGCTTTGGATGGCTGTGGGCAATTCGGCATCTTCTGGAGAATCATTCTCCCTCTCTCGCTTCCTGCGATAGCGGTGACCGCACTGTTCTCCTTCCTTGCAGCCTGGAATGAGTTCCTTCTTGCACTGATGTTCAATCAGAGTCCAGACATGTATACCCTGCCTGTTGGTCTGGCATTCAGCATAACACAGGCGCAGAAATGGGGGGATTTCGCGGCCATGTCCCTGTTGGTCTCCATTCCAGTGGTCATCCTGTTCATCGTGTTCCAGAAATCCCTGATCCAAGGGTTATCTTCGGGAGGAGTGAAAGGATGATGTTGAATGAGGTGAAGTCATGGTTGCAGTGAGTTTTGAGGGAATCGGGAAAGTCTACGATGATGGAACAACGGCTGTGGTAGGTCTGGATCTAGCCGTCGAGGAAGGTGAATTCCTGGTTCTTGTAGGTCCTTCTGGTTGTGGGAAATCCACCACTCTGAGAATGTTGGCGGGGCTTGAGGATGTCTCTGAAGGGGTGATACGTATTGGCGGCGCTGTTGTCAATGACCTGCCAGCACGGGCTCGTGGCCTAGGTATGGTCTTCCAATCCTATGCTTTGTATCCTCATATGTCGGTAGAGGACAATCTCACCTTTGGTCTGAGGATGAAGCCGAAGGCGGAGCGTCCAGACTCTGAAGAACTGAAGAAGATGGTACAGGAGACCTCTTCGATGTTGGGTATCGATGACATTCTTGAGAAGAGACCGAGGGACCTGTCAGGTGGCCAGAGGCAACGTGTTGCACTTGGTAGGGCCTTGATACGTCGTCCAAAGGTACTGCTGATGGATGAGCCACTATCGAATCTGGATGCTAAACTGCGCAATCAGATGCGCCTTGAACTTCGCAGATTGCATGATGAACTCGGCACCACCACCATCTATGTGACACATGACCAGATCGAGGCGATGACGCTGGCTGACCGAATAGCCGTGATGAAGGATGGTGTGTTGCAACAACATTGTCCTCCTCTGGAAGCATATCACAAGCCAGCGAATCCATTCGTTGCTTCCTTCCTCGGAACTCCACCGATGAATCTCATCGAAGGAAATGCTGACGGGGGTGTGTTCAGCAGTGGTTCTCTCAGCATCTCATTGCCGGACCACCTTTCTGAGATTGGAGGCAAGGGAACATTTGGTATCAGGCCTGAAAGCGTCAAGGTGTTGAAAGATGGCGGTGTTGAAGCGAATCTGTCTGGAGTGGAGAGGTTGGGCTCTGAGACGATATTCCATCTCGAGGTCGAAGGCATTGCCATCAAGGCACTTTGGCACCGATCTGGAGAAGATGCTGAAGACGGAGAGTCTGGAGACTGGCCTGAGGGGAAGATGCAGATTTCTTTCAACGACCCTTCAGCGGTATGGTTCGCTCAGTGAGAGGTGTGAGAATGAAGAGGAGAGCACTGCTACTACTGCTCTTGCTTCTGTGTGTTTCGATACCTGTAGGTATTGCAGATGATGATGGTACTACCTTCTCTCGTCAGCGTTCTCTGACTTCGACCTTCGAATATTCTGGGACAGCCTCAGAAGTTATTCTCAGAGGTGAATGGGATTGGGAACTAGAGACTTCAATGGTTCATGAAAATGGCATCTGGTCTGTCGAAATGGAAATCGATGCAGGAATGTACTGCTACAAATTAGTGGTCGATTCAGTATGGGTCATGGACCCGATGAACCACCAGACCACTTGGTGTGACGGTTTTGAGAATTCTTTGCTCAGGGTGGCGAATCATTCCCGACCTTTACTCGATGTGGCTTCAGTGGGTCTCGAGACTGGAAACTTCACTTCAGTGGTTGAATTCTCGTCTTCCGCGGCTGCTCATTCTCCTGCTTCGGTTGAAGCAGAACTTGAGAACGGTGTAGGCGACTTGCAGACCACTTGGTCAGAAGAATCGTGGAGTCTGCAGATTTCTGCCTCTGGATTGGAGGATGGCAAGTATCGCATTCGAGTCTCAGCCAGCGATGAGTCGGGAGCCTCAGCCGAAGACATCCTTCTGCCATTCTGGGTCGAGGATGAGAAGTTCCAATGGGGTGATGCACTGATCTACATGGTCATGACCGATCGCTTCGTCAATGCCAACACCTCGAATGACCCTGCACCTTTGGAGGGGGCTGCGAATGGAGCAGATTGGCTTGGCGGAGACCTTGAGGGAGTCACTTCCAGACTGGATGAGATATCTGCTCTGGGCATCAATACGATTTGGCTCAGTCCATTCAATCAGGGTCCAACCGAATTGGAGGTTGCAGCAGATGGCGTGCATCAGGTAGCAGGATATCATGGCTACTGGCCAACGGAGCCTCGTTCTCTTGATTCACGTCTAGGGACTGAAGAACAACTCGAGAATCTGGTTATCGAGGCCCATGCTCGAGGCATTCGTATCATGGCAGACATGGTCGTCAATCATGTACATGATGAACATCCATACTTTACTGAACATCCAGATTGGTTCAATGATGGTTGCATATGTGGCTCATCTGGTTGCGACTGGACCGAACGCCGTCTCGATTGTCTATTCATGACCTATATGCCAGATGTCGATTGGCGAAACCGCAATGCCAGCGAACAGTTCATCGATGACGCCATCTGGTGGGTGGAGCGCTTTGACCTTGATGGTCTGCGTATCGATGCAGTGAAGCATGTTGAAGATAATGCTGTCAACAACATGGCAGCAAGACTCAGCGAACGTTTCGAGCAGGCAGGCGTGGAACTCTATCTCAAGGGGGAGACCGCGATGGGTTGGTCTGGAGATTCAATCGAGGCCAACGCCGAACAGTACGCCACCATCAATCGTTACATGGGTGAAGGCGGCCTGGATGGTCAGGCTGATTTCGTTCTCTATCATGCTGTGGTCGACAATGTCCTGACCAGTGGCGACATGGGACTGATCCATCTTGACCATTGGACCTGGCAGAGTACTCAACAATACGTTGAGGGAGCGGTCATGGTTCCCTACATCGGTAGCCATGATGTGCCACGCTTCATCAGTCGTGCCGACCCAGATGCAACAGGTGTCTGGAACCAGTGGGAGAATGTTCCCGAAGAGACAACGAATCCGCTCGCTTTCGAACGCTGGAAGTTAGCGATGGCATGGTTGTTGACCATACCTGGAGCGCCGATGCTCTATGCAGGAGATGAATATGCCATGGAAGGTGGAGCAGACCCTGATAATCGTCGAATGTTCGATGCTACAGGAAACCTATCTGAATGGGTTGGGGAGCTGGGAATGGCCCGAGCATCATTTGAACCATTGAGGCGGGGAACATATGTTCAACTCGATGCCGAAGAGGAGATCATGGCCTTTGCAAGGCAGACTGCTGATGAACACGTGGTGGTTGTCTTGAATCGGGGGGTTGAGAGCATAAACCTCTCCGCACATGATTGGCTTGGCGAGATGGACGATATCCTTGGCAATGCCCAGATGAATGCTGGCGTGGTAGAGATGAATGGGGAAAGCGCCGCAATCTTTGTTCAAAGAGAACTTGGGAATCAGAGTACGAATGGTTCGCAAACTGGAAACGGCTCGCAAACTGGAAACGGCTCTGAAAACGGGAATCAGAGCGGGAATGACAATGGAACTGTCAGTGGGAACAATTCCACCGAGGAATCACCTTGTCCAATGATGCCTTGTGTCTCATGTTCCGAAGGTGAGGAAGCAGTTTCTTCAGTCGATGAGAATGGTTGCACGGTATGCACTTGTCAAACCGTGGAGGAGAACAGTACCTCCACATCGGGAGATTCAACCTCGAGCAGCTCTATTTTCAAGGACATGAGATGGGTATTGTTGGGAGTGATAATTCTGGTTGTCTCTGCTATCTTCATACTTGGGCGGAAACCCCCTCTTGAAGAATGAAAGACTCGTAGATACGTAGGTATTCATCCAACATCCTTGCTGCTGTGAAGCGGGCGCTGGTCTTGATGGCTGCTCTGGAGAATGCGGCCCATCTTTCCGCTCCTTCCTGCCATGCTGGTAGAACCTCTTGCTCAAGAGTATCGAGCAGTGCCCTGTTATCGCGTACATCGTCTCGTTCATCCTCACTGTTTCCCACCGCCCAACCGTTGACTCCGTGTTCACAGCCCTCTGGCCACCAGCCATCGAGGATGGAGCAATTCGGGACTCCGTTCAACAGCGCTTTCATTCCACTGGTTCCACTCGCTTCCATGGGCCGGACGGGATTGTTCATCCAAACATCGACACCGCTGGTCATCGCCAGTCCGGTCGCCATCGAATAGTCCTCAAGGAAGACTACCAGAATGTCTTCACCGAGAGTCTTTGCTGCCTCAAAGATTCTTCGAATCATATCTTTGCCACCTTCATCCTTGGGATGTGCTTTTCCTGCAAAGACGAATTGCATCTTTCCTTTTCCTACACTTCGCAGGCGCTCAAGGTCATGGAAGACAAGGTCAGCGCGCTTGTAGGTGGCGAAACGTCTGGCAAAACCGATGGTCAGCCGCGAAGGATCAAGTTTGATTCCAGTCATCGAGTGGATGATATCAAACAATATTCCTCTTGAACTGGAACGGGCAGATGTCAAGCCATCATCATCCAGTCGTCCAGCATGAGACAACAACAGGGGGTCCTCTCTCCAACCCGAAATCTGTTCATCATACAATGATGCCATTGCAGGTGAGACCCAGGTTATGTGATGTGCGCCATTGGTAATCGGTTGGATATGGTGGTGAGGAAACATCTCACTGGCCACGAAGGCATTGAGATTAGAGACGGCATTTGCTCTACCACACAATTCGATGGCCAAATGGCTCATCGAAGCAGAATCTTCACCGGCCAATGAGCGTCCATCTTCAGGTAGAAGATTCCCGAGTACCACTTCCATCTCTTCCCAAGTGAACCGGTCATGACCGGCAGGAACAGGGGTATGCGTAGTGAACAGGCTCTTGTTCCGCAGTTCATCACGACTCCAGCCTTGAGCAAGCAATTCCAGTGCGGCAAAGGCACAATGTCCTTCGTTCAGATGAATACCTGAGAGTGGCCAAGCAGCCAATGCTTTGAGGGCGCGCACGCCTCCAACACCAAGCAGGAATTCCTGTCGTATCCTCGTAGAATCATCACCTCCATACAGTCGTTGGCTGAGGGCGATGTGTTCTGTGGAATTCGCGGGATTCTGAGTATCGAGGAACAACACATCTACTGTGTGTCCAGAGACACCGGTCACGGTTCGTTTCCAGATTCGGGAATGCAACTTGCAGCCATCAAGGTCGAGTGCGAGGTCGATGCCGGTATCCTCAAGGAAGTCTGAAGGCTCGAATTCAGGATAGGTTTCACTCTGGATGCCATCGGAATCAACATGTTGACGACCATATCCCTGTCTGTACAGCAGTGTCACAGCGATCAGATCGATACCAGCGTCAGCAGCAGCCTTGACATGGTCTCCCGCCAAGACCCCAAGTCCGCCAGAATAGGTTGGGAGACTTGATTCCAAGCCAATCTCGGCAGAGAAATATGCAATCATTCCCATATTGTTCAACCGCCATTTCCCATTTATGATTCTGACTCAACAGGTTCCAGCATGAAATCTGGGATTTGTTCCCAGTCAAATCGCCATCTCCAGTTTCCATGCCCCGTTCCCGGCCTGTTCATTCTCGCTTCACTACCGAGTTCCATGATGTCCTGTAATGGGATGATGGCCATGCCTGCAGCTGATTCAAGAGCCAGTCTGATCAAACATCTGGGTACTGATTCGCCTTCCTCACGAAATCTTTCAACCCTGCTTCTTCGTTCAGGCGGGGCGCTGTCCCACCACCCCATCGTGGTATCATTATCGTGTGTTCCAGTGTATACCACTTGATCGAATGAGATGTTCTCTGGGCGGTGTGGATTGTCAGCATTGTCGTCGTCAAAACCGAAATGGAGTACGGCCATCCCTCCCAATCCGTGCCTCTTTCGCAGTTCAACCACTTCTGGAGGGATTATTCCGAGGTCTTCAGCAATGATGTGTCTAGGACTTCCAGCAACCTCCAGTAATTGTTCAACCAAGGCATCCTTCGGTCCTTCTTGCCAGGCTCCAGTTTTTGCGCTCTCCGCCTCTGCTGGAATTGCCCAGGCTGAATGAATGCCTCGAAAATGGTCGACCCTGACCATATCGAAAAGGCGCAACATACGCCCCATCCGCTGTCTCCACCATTCCCACCCTTCATCTTCATGCGATTGCCAGTCATAGAGCACCATCCCCCAGTGCTGACCATCTTCATTGAAGTAATCAGGAGGGACTCCTGCAACCACTACCGGTTGTCCTTCTTCGTCGAGTTGGAACAACTCCCTGTGAGCCCAGACATCGGCTGAATCATGAGCGATGAAGATAGGTAGGTCTCCGATCAGAGAAACACCTCGGTTGTTTGCATATTCCTTGATGTCTTCCCATCGCTGCATGAATCTCTTCTGTTCCTCGATGACTTCCCTTGTCGAATATCGAGCCAATGCGTCAGCACCCCTGTTCTTGAGTTCATCAGGCCATTCGAACCATGGTTTGCCATTCTGTTCCTTCTTGATCATTCGATACAGTGCCCAATCCCTCAACCAATATGATTCAGCAGACATGTCGAATTCCGAATCAGCAAATTCTTCTGTCCATCCATCCCACGCTGCGAAGGCCGAAGGGGAGGAATATGGGGATGCATGTTCATCAGGAGGGGTCAGAGGCAGCATTTGCCAGACACTTGCCCCTGAATCCACCAGCATATCGATGAAACGTTCTGCTTCAGCAAGGTCTCCAGAAGGAAGCGATGTGAGGTGACACAGGATTCCGGAGTACTGTGCCATGCTTCGACCCGAATCGTGGAAAACCTTTGACACCATCATCCCTTCGCGAGCCTTGTGCGTCGAATAGCCATCTCCATCATGGCCATATTGTTGATTCCTCAGTGTCTATCGCTGGCTTCTGCAGATATCTCGCATGATGGAGACCTTTCAGATTGGGGGCCAGAAACACTGATGGATACCGATTCCAATGCAGTTTCCTTGCATCTTGACTGGAATTCAACGCATCTTTCATTGGCTTGGAATGGAACTGATTGGCAATCGGTCAGCGAAGGAGCAGACTTGTTCGTCTATCTCAATACCTCCGAGGATGGAGGTGCGTTGTCCAAAGATTGGGGGTTCTCTCATACCCTGCCATTTCTCGGCGACCATGCTTTCGTTCTCGAGGATTCCAGTTACTTCCGTTTGCTGTCGTGGAATGGGACCTCATGGGCTGAAGGTGAGCAGAATGGTATCGAGACGTGGATCGGTTGGGATGAGAACAGAACCTCTGAGATTTCCATTCCCCTGCTGAATATCGGCTCACCAACCTCACTCGGATTGTTGGCGTGGGCACAATGGCAGGATGCAGGAAATGTGTGGACCTCTTTCCCGCAACAGAATCCGGCCACTGCCAATGGGGCTGAAACCTTCACTCATTTCTATGACCTCGACCTGAATGGCAGCGACCCTTCTTCTTCTCCGGTCATCGAGGATATGAGGGGGCCTGTCAAGGTTGACGATGCGCTGAATCTAGCAATAGTGTTCCATCAACATCAGCCGTATTACAAGAACAAATTGACAGGAATGGTGGAGATGCCATGGGTGCGAGTCCACGCGATGACCGAATATGTTGATTCACCTGGTATTCTCTCCACCACCGATACCAAGGTGACTTACAATCTGGTTCCTTCCTTCATCGAGCAATTACTCGATTATTCCGAGAACGGAGTGCTCGATGTACACACCGATATCTCTCGTCGTTCATGGAATACCGGAGGATATCCCAATGCGACGGAACTTGAGTTGCATACGATGCAGTTCCAGTCATTCTGGAACTCAGGTTGGATATACAATGTGACCGAGGATGACCCTCGAGTCGGATGGGTGTATGAGAGCAGCCAGCGATATTCGGAAATCTATGGTTTGACCAAACATAATCTGAAGCCGGCCACGATAATGGATGACACCTTGCTGGGCGCTCAGGATTTCCTTGATCTTCAGGTGTTGTGGTATCTTTACCAGTTCAGTCCTTCCTATATCCTGGGTACGTACAATGCCAGTCATCGAGACCAAGGCATCATCGATCTGTTCCAGCAGAATGGCCAATATTCTCTACAGGACCTGAATTACGTGCTCGATGCGCAGGAGGCGCATATGTCGAACATCCTGCCGATGTATTCCGAACTTGCAGCCAGTGGGCAAGTGGAATTGACCACCACTCCATATTATCATCCGATAATGCCCTTGTTGATGATGGATGGGTGGACATTTGAAGATGGAATCAGGATCAACAAGGACTCGTGGCCAGAGGATGTCACAACTCATCTGGAGAATGGAATGGACCTGTTTGAGGAGGAACTTGGATTCCGACCAGTTGGTATGTGGCCCAGTGAAGAGGCGGTGAGTCCAGCGATGGTCCAACCTGTTGCCGATGTAGGGATTCAATGGATGGTATCTGATGAGGAGATACTTTCCGCCTCAAAAGACGTGAATGGTGATTTCGTCGATGTTGAAGAGGCGGAGAATCTAGCGATGCCTTGGCAGACGGGGAATGTGTCAGTCATCTTCCGCGACCGAGTGATAAGTGACCGCGTTGCTTTCCAATATGGTTCGATGACCCCAGAGGCAGCAGTCTCTGACTTCCTTTCCTATTGTGACGATATCAGACAGCAGTTGCTGGATGCAGGAAAGGACCCGAGCGAGCATCTTCTGACCGTGGCCATGGATGGAGAGAATTGGATGTTCATGTCAGACTTCCAGCATCACGATAATGGCAGGCCATTCACTGAGGAATGGTTCTCGCGATTATCTACGCATCCTACCGTGGTCACCACCACTCCTGCTGAATTCCTTGCTGAAGGTCACGAATTACCCGAGATATCCACCATTGGCACGGGTTCATGGATCGATGGCACCCTATCCACCTGGGCGGGGGAGGCTGAGGAGAGTCTGGCATGGCAACGCGTGATCGAGGCTCGTCGATCTCTGGTTTCATTTGAGGCTGAGAATCCTTTTCATTCCGGTCTGGCTGATGCCTGGGAGAGCCTCTACATCGCTGAAGGCTCGGATTGGTATTGGTGGTATGGTCTTGACCAAGACAGCGGCTATGACGAGACCTGGGATGTCCTGTTCAAGGTACATCTCTCCAATATCTATCGTTCCATCAACCTTGAACTGCCGCCATATCTGCAGGATCTATGGACCAATCCTGCGATTCCGGATTCACCTTACGGAGGGGTGATGGAACCGATGATAGATGGTATCGCGTTACCTGGAGAATGGGACGATGCTGCACGATATGATGCAAGTGGTGTTGATGGAGGTGCTTTGGATATCGCTTCATTCCATGTTGGCTATGATTCCACCAATCTGCACATCAGGGTCGACCTCTCGGTTGCAAGTCCTGCTGAGATGGAGGTCTGGGATTCCGCTGATGTCGACCTGTCGATCTACTTGATGCAGGCAAATGCCATCAATTTCAATGAGGTCGAGACCAATTTCCGCACATATTACGGCAATGAGATACTGGGATTCCCATCCAAGTACATGGTTTCCTTTGATTTCTCGGAATTGCGCGATGATGGTCGCGCCAAATGGAACCTGTTCAAGGCAAAGGGAAAGGTTGCAGATGCTGAGAAGTGGGTATGGTCCTCCACTTCTGCTCTTGGTGCCTGTGCTGCCAAAGATGTCTACGAGTTCAGTGTTCCTTGGTCAGAGGTTGGACTGGCGCCGCGATACAACACTCGTCTGAAGGTGGTCACCTCATTCGCGGATTCACAGTCATATGGAGATGGTGTGGATATGGAGATGGCACCTCCAGCACCAGCCGAGGTGGTGCTCCCTGACCTTGAGGAATGGATAACGTTGCTCGACATTGATGACGCTACTGGAGATGATGACCGAGGAGGTACTCTGGATGTACCTCAGGCAACGGATTTTGCTGCTGATGGCAGCCTATGGGATATTGAGCATCTGAAGGTGAGTCAGAGTTCCTGGAATGCTCGTTTTGAATTGAAGGTCGATGATATCACCAATATCTGGGGAATGAGCAATGGCTTCAGTCACCAGATTGTCCAGATCTACGTCGATAGAGGAAACACCTCGTATGGAATGACCGAGATGCTGGAAGGGGCCAATGCTTTGATCGCTGATGATT
>CALCOQ010000356.1 GCA_937897005.1 uncultured euryarchaeote | reverse complement strand
AGGTGGTATAATAGGAAATCATCCAACCAGCACTCTCTGGAATCTCAGGTGCTCCGTCAATGGGGCTACTGACATAGGCCCAGACGCGCAAGGTCTCATCGGGTAAGATGATTTCATGATTCGTCGATATCTCAATATTGTACCTGACGATTGACGTCCACTCACAATCAACATCTTCACCATCAGTTTCCTCAACACAGATCTGGAATGCACCGGTTGGTATAGTCTCAGGGACCTGCCACACAAAGGTGATCATTCCTTCAACCTCTTCGAGATTCTCTGCAATACTATAGGTCTCATCGTTGATTGACTCAGCAAATATGTTGTATTTCGTTGTCAGCTCAGGATTCCATAATTGAGTCCCAGTGACGTATGCCTTGATAGTTAATTGGCCACCTGTGCCAACTTCATCCGGACTCAGATCGATGGATGTCGCATATCTTCCTCCGACCTCTGCATCCACATTCAATGGTACAGTACCAAGAAACAGGAGAATCATCACGATAATGGAGGGAAATACTCGGCTCATGTCATTGGGAGACAGAGATTTTGATTTCTCACTTTCTATCTACATAAAATGCCATTCAGGTCCCTCAGCGGTGTCAACCACCGAGACTCCCAGTTCATTCAGTTGGTCGCGGATGGAATCTGCTGCCGGCCAGTCCTTGGAAGCACGAGCGTCTGCCCGCTTCAACAATAATTCCTCTACCTGCTCACGAATCTCTTCTCGGCGTGGGTCGACCTTCTTTGACAATATCTCATCTCTCTGCGGGAGCAATCCGAGTACCGAACCTGCAAACTCCTCGACCCATTCCACTGCATGATTGGCAAAGGCGGCCATGTCGTCAGCCTCCATCTCAGAATTGAACACCTTCCCAATTTCCCTGATTCCACCCAGAACCTTTGCAACTGCTTCTCTTGAATTGAAATCATCATCCATGGCCAGAGCAAAGCCCTGAGCCATCTTTTCCAACATACCTAACGACTTCACAACCGGTATTGGTGAAGATACATCTCCTTGTGGCAATGGTACCGGATTCTCAGTCATCGATTCAAGCGCCTGTTTGTAGACCTCCAATAGACGACCATGGTTTCTTCCAGCATCGTGCAGAAGTTGTTCATTCATGTCTATTGGTGAACGATAATGTGCATTGATCAGAGCGAATCGAAGTACAAGTGGGTCGACCTTTTCACAGATGTCTCGGATGGTCCAGAAGTTTCCTAGACTCT
This sequence comes from uncultured euryarchaeote, assembly GCA_937897005.1. GTDB lineage: Archaea > Thermoplasmatota > Poseidoniia > Poseidoniales > Poseidoniaceae > UBA226. The sequence continues at coordinate 1,257 of CALCOQ010000356.1, read as the reverse complement.
TCGACATCTTCTCACCATCCATGTTGACAAAGCCATTGTGCAGCCAATGATGAACGACAGGGGAACATCCGCTGTAGCACTCACCCTGGAAAATCTCCGCTTCATGATGTGGGAACAACAGATCCTGCCCTCCACCGTGGATGTCAAACTGTTCACCCAGATGGTCCATGCTCATTGCTGTACACTCAATATGCCAACCTGGCCGACCCGCTCCCCACGGACTTTCCCATGTTGGTTCACCCGGTTTTGCTGCTTTCCACAAAGCGAAATCCTTGTGGTCACGCTTTCCTGATTCGGCGACCCTTCCTCCGGCCCCGCTGCGCACCGCCTCAATGTTCTGACCGGTCAGAAGCCCATACTTCTCTGGAGCAGATTCGATGTGGAACCAGACTCCATCATCGGCGATGTATGCATGACCCTTTTCGATCAAGGACTCGGTGATGGCCACCATCTCCTCGACATATTCAGTACAACGAGGGTAGATATCCGCTCTCAGAATGTTGAGCATGTCCATGTCTGCATAATACGCTTCGATATTATCCTCAACGATATTCTTCCAATCGATTCCACTCTCGTTTGAACGAGCGATGATCTTGTCGTCGATATCGGTGAAGTTCTGCACATAGAGTACGTCGTATCCTGAATACTCGAGCCAACGATGGATGAGGTCGAAAGCAATGTAACAACGAGCATGTCCAAGATGACACAGGTCGTAAACCGTGACTCCACATACGTACATCTTGACCTTGCTTGGCTCCATGGTCGAGAAATCGACTTTCTGACGACGACGTGTATCATGGACTTGCAGGGGCATCAGGCTGGGCGAAGAGCAAGGCTGACTTCAATCCCGCGCAGAGAATCTGAGTCACAACAGGTGTGAATCATCTTACTGCATCGTTCAATAGTGGAACCCCCTGCCAACATCATGTCCAATGATGTTTGGGCCATCAGGACTCATCGCCTGTGGATGTTGGCCATCATTGTTCCAATTTCATCCATTCTTCTTTCCTACATCCTGCATCAAGCCACGGGGCATGCAAGAATCTGGCTGCCATTCATCTCCGAGACCGACCATGCGGGCCCAGAAGCATGGACCTTCAAATTCGGCTTGGCGGTCACAGGAGTGCTCGATATCCTGATGGCTTGGCGAATGTGGGAGATTCTGCGTTCAAAGAGTGACCAGACACATTGGGGTGTGCATGCCAGCCTGGTGGCTGGAGTGATGACTGGAATAGGGGGCATAGGAGTGGCTTGCTT
>CALCOQ010000355.1 GCA_937897005.1 uncultured euryarchaeote | reverse complement strand
ATTGTGCCGGTCATTGATGAATGGATGCTACTCATCGCGTAAGAGAGGTGATGGCAACTTTAATCTCCCATTTGAATCCCAAGGCAATACTTGCCCATCAATTGGCTCAAGTTCATCAAACCATGATGCATGTTCATCGAACTTGGTGAAGAATGGGCGCCCTACCAACTCAGGTTCACGACATTGAATAAATCTCAACACGAAGGCTTTGACCCCATCAATCTCTGAGATTCCATCAATGGCAACTTTGCCAGGGCCACAGGACATCGATGGTCCGCGAACAGTTCTCGCGAGGCCTGTGACATTGGACACCGCCTCTTGATAAATCTCAAATGCATCCGAAAGTGGTACTTTGAAGTACTGTTGCGCACCTGTATCTCTTGCGATGAACATGTAATACGGGACGATGCCTAAGTTGACCTCCTTTCTCCACTTCTGTGCCCAAAGATCAGCCGAATCATTGAATCCAGCGATGAGAGGAGCCTGAGACCGAATCACTGCGCCGGTTCTTTGTATCCGTTTCACTGCCTTCTTGAATGTAGGGGATTCCAATTCTCTGGGATGCCCGATATGGGCCATAAATGCGACGTGTCTTCCGGCAGAGATCAGTCGGCGAAACATGGCGAGTAATTCATTTGAATCTTCACCTTCTGTGAAGCGTTTCGGCCAGAAGGTCAAGGCTCTGCTTCCAAACCTGATAGTATTGATATGGGGCAGAAATTCCGAATCACAGAACGGCTCCAAGTACTTCTGAAGCATCTTCGTTCGCATCACCATCGGGTCTCCACCTGTGACAAGTACATCTGTTATCTCCTCATGTTTCTGTAGATACGAGAAGAAGTACTCCGCCTCCTTCTGCGCGAATCTCAAATCTGAATCACCGATGAATTGCGCCCAGCGGAAACAGTAGGTGCAATAGGCATGACAGGTCTGACCAGCAGATGGAAACAACAGAACGGTCTCTGGATACTTGTGCTGAACACCATTGAGGTGGTCCTCCCCTTCAGGTGTGTTCAAGGTCATCTGACCTGCAGGATGGGGATTCAAATCGCTCCGGATAGAATTGACTACAGAAGAGATTTTTGACTCATCGCCACCAAGGCACACCTCCCGCAAGGCTTCACGATGTCTCTCTTCGAGCATATCCATGGTTGGGATGAGCAAGTGAAAGAAGGGGTCCTCTTCAAGATCATTCCATCTGATCAGATTGTCAATCACATGGGCTGAAAGACGGAAAGGAAACACCCGCGACGCCATTTGTACATCGCTCAGCACTTCTGAGAATTCTGGATGCTTATCCGCCAATTCTGCAAGTTGGTTTCTTGTCCACGGCCGATATTTTTCAAAAGGTTCAGACATGGACTCCTTTTCAGCGTCCATCACAGTTGTGGTCCTCCCTTCATCCGTTCACCAACGCTTTGCTTTTCGGGAGGTCACTATTTGATATCTATGGTTGGATTGAATACAAAAAAAACAAATCATTCGCCTTCGAGACGCTAGTCATCAAGCGATTCGCTGCACGGTCTCTGGAGTGATGCCCTCCTCTGGAGTGACACGATATGTGACAACAGCCAGATTCTCAGGGGCATTACGAAACTTCCTGATCACCATCCTGGTCTCAAACTCTGTACCGACCATGAAGACCTCGAACTTCAGAACCATGTCGGCAATCATCGTGATCTCTGATTCCATCGCCTTGCTGACCGTATCAGCACTGACCGTCATCAACAACAGCCCACGCATCATCTGGGTGTGAGCCTGCATCATCCGCAGCATCGAGACCACTCTGCTGTGGTCGTCACGCTGGAAGAAGAAATCCAAGTTATCCACAACAGCTCTGAAATATGGCTTCAGAGTCATGATTTCATTGGTCAATTCGGTGAGGAAATCGTCTGCGTCCTCATCGACGAATCTGGTCTGTGCAAGAGTCTGGATGTCCTTCATGTCAAAACCCTGTAAACGATAGCGGCTGGCCTGCAACTCTTTCTCAAGGACGCGGTCGTTGTACTCCTCCCCTATCGTACGGACATTGATATCATCTGGCCACCCATACTTGTGGAATATGCGCAGAATCTCGTTTCCAGATTCTGCAGTGGAGACATAGAGGGTATTCTCAGGTTCTTCTGCTGGAGATGAGAACTGTTTGGCGAACAGCTCGGCTCCTGCACCAGTCTCTACAATTCCAATGATGGTGAATCCGCGCGGAATTCCACCGTTCATATGGATGTCGAACTTCTGTACTCCAAAGGAGCCTACCGCTCCGAAATACTCCTCATCCTCAGGGTCGAAAGTGAAATCTTTTCTTGCCATCAACAACACCTCAGTGAATCACCACTTGTCCTCGGTCCACCATATCGGTGCAATAAAGATCAAGATTCGCCAAAACACCTGGCGGTGTCTGGTCGGGAACATTGAGGATGATTGAAAGGACATCTCTCTGCCTGAAGGTATTGATGAAAGTATGAAGATATTCTGCCAACATCCTCGATTCATTGTAGATGGCCAGTGCATTCACACTATCGAGGAAGACGAAATTACGCTCATGGGTGGTGGTCCTCATGTGGAAGAGGGTGCGTAGCAGTACGCTCTCAAGCATTATTGGGGAGTCGACGAAACTGACATTCTCATGAGGCACCTCTGTGCCTCCAAGGAATCCAGAAGAAACCAGATCGATGAAATGGATGTTCTCGGTGGATAATCCTAGACCCTCAAGCGCTTCAATCATCTCTGATGCCCCTCTGCTTGCGGAGATATAGACTCCACCCATTTCGAAAGAATGCAATAATGGAACCAAAACACTGGCGGTCACCATGAAAGCATTCGAAGTTCCACAACGAACCTGAATGGAACTGTTCATTGAGACCTCCGTCAACTGTTCGGCGATTCTTTGGTCGAGTTCTATCATCAGCTTCCCCATCCTTGATTCTTGTCCACAGTGGACCCCCATTTGAGCATCGGGGTCAACATGACACCAAGAGGCGTCAACTCCAATGTATACTTGGCCCGGCTGTGCGGAGTACCTCGCATCTTGACCACCTGAAGAAATCTCAACAGGTGACCCATTCGTTCCACATCCCCCATCACGATGATGCCGTCGCAGATCGCTTCCTCAACACCGAAGGAGGACCAATGTGCATTCGCTGTGGCTGAAGTGATCTCCGAGATCAATATGGTGGTACAACCAAGAGTTGCCAATTTCTTACCGAGAGTGAACAGGAAATCACGGATCAATTGCTCACTCTTGATCTTGTAACAAAGAGTAGTGACCGAGTCTATAACAAGT
>CALCOQ010000354.1 GCA_937897005.1 uncultured euryarchaeote | reverse complement strand
GACGGTCAGCAAAGAAATCCATCACTTCTCCACTCCGTACCATGTGAATGCCGGCTGGTTTGTTCTCCTCACTGGACATCTTGGCGACTATTCTTGTTGGCCCGATGCCGAAACTGGATGAGAGGCCGAGTTGTTGCATGATTCTTGATTGTAGTTCACGTGCCAAGGCCAAAGCTGCATCCCACTCTCCTTCCACTCTGCTCGTGACATCGAGATATGCTTCGTCAACACTTGCTTTCTCAAAGCGCTCTGCTTCTGCGGCGAGAATATCCATCACTTTACGACTGGCTCTGCGGTAGAGTCCTCTTGTGCTACGCATGTAGAGCCCATCCCCTATTGGTGAACCGGGACAACGCCGCCATGCCTCGCTGATCGGCATGGCTGAGTGTATTCCGTATCGCCTTGCGGTATAATTGCAGGTTGAGACTATTCCTCGTCCTCTGCCATTCTGGGGGTCAGAGCCGAGGATCAGGGGTACTTCTGGGTCGAGGTCATGGTGTAATGTCTCAACCGCGGCAAAGAATGCATCCATGTCACAATGGATGATGATACGTTCCTCATCCATATCGACCAGCGGTCGTCAGCCGTTCTTCATCATTGGCCACCAGTTGGGTTCAGCAAAGGATGAAATTCCGGCATCTGATCAATCGAACCAGACACTGATCTCATCCAGAGATTTACGTTTCAAGTCAGGCACCATCGCATCATTAGCGGGATATCCAACCGGCATCAACAATACTGCTGACTCGTGTTCCGGACGTTGCAATAATTCTCTCAGGAAGCCCATGGGAGAGGGAGTATGGGTCAGTGTGCAGAGTCCCATACGATGTACTGCTGTGATGAACATGCCTGCTGCTATACCAATCGATTCACTTGCGTAATAGGTAGGCCCCCATTCTCCATTTTGGCGCAACCTCTTGTTCTGTTTGAACAGAACCACCGTCCATGGTGCAGTGGTGATGTGTTCCTTCACATGGTCGACTCCCAGTGGGCGCAGGAGTTCAGCCCATGCTTCTGGCATTCTTTCGTCATATGTCTTCATCTCCTCTTCTTCGGCGGCCTCTCGAATCTGCTGTTTCATTTCTTGATTTGATATGACCACAAATGTCCACGGTTGCAGATGTGCACCACTTGGAGCAGTGTTTGCACACTCTATCGCCAATTCGATGAGTCGTTTCGGCACCGCTTTATCAGAGAAATGTCTAGTGGTGCGTCGCGCCCTCATTTCGGTGAATGTTGCTTCTGCAGCAGTGAGCATCTGTGCAGAATCCTTCTCGGTGAATTGCAATCGGATGAATCCGTCCATGTGCTCTGCAGGGCGTATAGTGCAAGAACACTTTCACTTTCATCGTCTCTCTACGGGCAAACAAGGTAGAGCCCCTCATAGGGGATTCATCACATGTCTGGAGCGAAATTGACATGGAAGGGACGGATTGAGCGTCGAATCGAGTCCCTGTTACCATATCGACGAGTTCTGGATGGTTCTGACAAATCTGCCTTTGATAGTATGATGAGGG
>CALCOQ010000353.1 GCA_937897005.1 uncultured euryarchaeote | reverse complement strand
TGGTTAACGAAAAAAGTGCTTGGACTATCTCTGCCATCTTGTGGCCCTGCACTACACAAGTCTTTCTTGAAGAATATTTCAAAGAGACAATGGCTGGCGAACAGTTCACTTGAACGTGCCACTGATTCAGATATTGAAAACCCGGATGTGGAAATCGTCACTGTATATTGGCACCTGCTTGATCATGCCAGAGAATCAGGAAAATGGCTACCTCCGCTATAATTTCACCATATGATGTCGTGAATATCCTTTTAGTCATTCGACTACGGCAAGGGTTCATGTCTGTTGAAGCCATGGTACAAGGAATGATTGATGATTTGACTGAATCTCTTGGCGATGCCGCCAAGCACGACGGAGGAAACTCCGCCGCTGGAACACGTGTGCGCAAGGCAATGCAATCAGCCAAGGCAACTGCTCAGGCTGTACGCTCTCAGGTTCAGAACGACAAGAACTCCCGCTGAATCAAAGATTTCTGATTCCCAGTCTTCTGGGATGGTTGGTTATCCCATACTGGTTCAATTCTTACTCAGAATGACCCATTCGCCCCCACCGTTCATCCATGGGGCGATGCCGGAATCAACCTGCTGCCAATCTTGATGACTGAACTCTTCAGCGACCTCGGGTGAAAGAACCAGCCAATTCACATTAGACAGATCACCTCTGTCCTCAAATTCGGTTCCATTCAATAATTCATCTTGCCAAGCAGAATCCATGGCCCTCCAATGACCTGTTATGTTACGTGTTCCATCAGCATCCACTTCCAGATGGAAGGAATAGAGCCAATGCATTCCCAATGTTGCTTCACTGACGAAAAGAAAATCTTGATCATCCTCCATTTCAGTGCTCATGTATTCGGCCGCATCGCCAGTCCATGATGTCTGACCATGAAACGCAACCAGCAATGAAAGAGGAAGGAGCAAACAGATTCCAATCAAGACAGATTTCCATTTCACACCCAGATTCTCCAGTGAAAGATATTGCGCTTCTTCTTCGACCTCTTTTCCTTCATCGCTATCTTCGATCTGCAATTGGCGTATCCTCATCACATACCAGAAACATGGAATCATCAACATCGTTGCATATCTGCCATTATTTCCCATCGTCCATATCATCCATGGCCATTCGGCATTCCAGAGAAGTGATTCATGAGTCCATAATGCAGCGACGTAGAGAACGATTGCTGTGGTCATGCCACCTATGACGCCAGCCAGCAATCCCGCTTCTCTGTCAACCACCATGAACCCAGCTCGCAAGGAATCCTTGATGAAAGGCCAAAGAACCATTCCAAGCAACATGAAGATGATGACCACATCAAGAAGAGAAAAGATGACTGCCGAAAGAACTCTCATCGGTACTTCTCTTAGTGAAGAAACTGTCAATCCTGCAGGGGCAAACAAAGCAAAGCCAAGGAAGACCATGACTACAGCCCCGCTTG
>CALCOQ010000352.1 GCA_937897005.1 uncultured euryarchaeote | reverse complement strand
TGGGAAGTTGCAATCTCTGCCACTGGTGAACCCGGTGCTGTGAAAGCGATGATGGCTGAATCAGGAGAAATAGTTGCACGCGGTATCGAGGTCTCTGCTGATGCCAGCAGCGATATCATCACCATCACGGTGAACAAGGATGTCATCGGTTCCGATGTCGCTTCCTACCGTTACATCATCGTGCTTGGAAGTCAGGATGGTTTTGGACCTGGGAAATGGAGAGATGTGGATACTGAGGCCAAGATCTGGAGGTTGGGTGGTGGTTCTGACCCGGCAGCGGATGATGGAATCGATTATGACCCTAACATCATCGATATGATCACTGCTGAAGGAGTCGACCAGACGGCGATGTTGTCGGATTACTCCACGAGTGAGCACAGATTTGCAATCTTGACGGGCATTGAGATGCCCGAACTCGAACAGCAGATCTTCGGGGCAATGGTGGTAAGCACGACTGCAACGAGCGCAATAATATCCTTCCAGACCACTCAGGCGGTATCAGGAATTGTTTCATGTGGGCAGATATCTTCATCCAGCGAGGTTGGAACCTCTCATACCGTGACTCTGGGTGGATTAGAGGTTGGAAGTGAATATTCCTGTAATATCTCGGTGGCAGGAGTGGCTCCAGTTGCGGTTGGATTCAATACCGATGCACAGATTGATGACACTCCTCCCGAGATTCTCAACATCGTTGTCGAGGTCGATGTGACTGGACAGGCAACAATAACTTGGTACACTTCAGAAGCGAGTACTGAACGAGTGGTCCTCAGCAGGTCAGGAGAAGAGGTTGTGTTGGATGGCTCCAGTGTTGCTCTCGACAAGAACCACCAATTATCGACCATTCAACCACTCCTCACAGGAACATGGGCACTGGTGGTCGAGGCAAGCGATGCTTCAGGAAACCAGAATGTCAGTCACAGCCTGACCTTCCAGGTTGAGGAAAGTGATGCAATCGATGAAGGAGATGTTGAGAATGAGGACGATTCTTCAAGCGCTGGTCTGACAGCGATGTTGTCTGATACTCGGGCTCAGGTGATATTCCTCATCGTGGTACTGGTGACTTCGATAGCGATGTTGCGCGGTCGTCGTAATGACCTGATGTGATCAAGCGAAAGGAATGGAAGCGGTCTTGTGGGTTCCAAGATTGACGATGGTAAGAATACATGGTTGTGGTTGGAAACCCAGCATCCTCTGATATGAGGTCTGGTCCTGCCATGTACTGCTGCAGATCATTGTCGTCCCCCGGTGGTTGATACATGCATGTCCATGCACATGGCCAGTGACGAAGATGTCTGGAACCGTACTGATGACCAGATTGTCTGTAGGTTCAGGAGACAAGGGGGTTTTCCCGCCCCATTGAGGGGCTAGATGTCGTTGCTTCAGCATCTGTTTCATCGCATTCACCGGCTTTCCATAACTGATGGTCCTCATACCGGTCACGAAGTCATCGATACTCTTGCCATGATATGACAACAGTCTGACTCCGTGAAGTGAGAATTCACATGGGTTGCCGACGAATTTAGTGGTGTTGAAATCCAGTTGAATCTCGGGTTCAAGTGCAGGTTGAGGTTCAGCAGGACGTACAGCATCATGATTACCAGGGAGCAGTATACATTCCACCCAGTCAGGAAGGAGTTCAAGCAATCCTGCGAAATGTGAGTACTGTTTGTAGAGGTCCTTGATCGCCAGTTCCTTGTCTTGATTGGGATAGATTCCGACTCCATCAACAACATCTCCTGACAAGATGAGATACTTGATGGTGTGTCCCAATGGGTCTTCTTTCATCCATTGAGCCATCTTGTGCCATTGTGCTTCCAGGAAAGTTTTCGAGCCAACGTGGATATCCGAGAGGAAGGCGACGCTGATACCCTGTTCAGCATGGGTACGTTGGTGTATCGGGGTGTCCGGCCAATGCAGGTCATCGACGTAGAACAGGTCTCCATCTCTCGCGAATGAACCAGAGACTCCGATGACATTGTCCGGCATGATGCCTGACTCCACCACTGGGTTGGGGTCTTCGGAATCTTTGCGAATCAGACAGGTCATTGAACCAGAGTTATCTTCTATCTCAAAGATCAGATGTCCATTCTTGGTGGTACGGGGGTCATTCACCAGACCCACTGCGCAGGCAACATTCTCGAATCCAGTGAATCGTCTTCGTTCAGCTCGCAGTCTAGCGATATCGCTGACACTGCTGGGTAGCCCTGATTTGAGTATCATCTGTTTGATACGTTTCAGGCGGTCGTTGAAGCAAGAGCGAATATCCTGCATCTTTCCTTCGGTGACACTGTTCCCTGTTATCTCCCAATGAATCTCGATATCGCTGGAAGCATCCGTGGCCAGCATCGGAAAATCTTCGATATCATGGTCGTGCAGTCCATGAATACGCAAAACTGGAACGGCCTCACTCTCCACCATTGGAGCAACCACTCTGGCAAGATCCTGAGGTTTGTCAACCAGTGGGCTTTCCCCTTTCATCGGAAGAGTCACATCATCCAAGGAAAGGAACCCAGGTTCTGCAGTTCTGACCACCGACATCGGGTCATCCATCTGCAGTAGTTTCTCCTTGATATCGCGTTTGATGAGAATACCATTCTCGAGGCAGTGGTCGAAGATGGCCTGCCAGCGTTGGTCGACCATGAGACCACCCTGAAGAGGAGTCCTTCAAGGCTTTCGATGGAAGGGCTGATTTCATTCTGAGGAATCGTTCCATTCGACATCTCCACCGATGTCTCGGTCTCCCTCTTGTTCACGCCAGTTCTGTTCTTGCCAAGGAGCGATGGTCTTTGCTTTGGCGTCTGCCACCACTCGCTTCAGACGGGCTTCTTCTTCACGCATTCTCAGCATCTCACGTTTCTCACTGTCTTCCTCTGCAGCCTTGGCATCTTTGGCGCGTAGGTAATCCCATTGTTCGATTGCTACCTGTAGAGCGAAAGATACGAACGATTCCTTGTTCTCTTGACGTGAACCTCCGAATCTGGCCTGCTTGGCTCTCTTACCATCGGGGGTGGAGATGCCGACATATACCACACCGATCGGTTTCTCAGTCGCATCTGCCTTGGGTCCTGCAATGCCGGTTATCGAGATGGCCAGAGTTGTTCCTGCTCTTTCACGGGCTCCGAGTGCCATTGCTGTGGCGACTTCTGATGATACTGCTCCATTGGTTTCGAGAAGTTCAAGTGGAACACCCAAATGTCGGTGTTTGGCCTCATCAGTATAGGTTATCCATGATTGCCGATACCATTCGCTGGCTCCAGACAGATCTGTCAAGGTACTGGACAATAATCCCCCTGTGCATGATTCGGCACAACATACCGTCCCACCCTTCGCCTTGAGGCGCCTAGCGAGGCGCGCTGCAAGAGCGCTGACTGCCTCATCCATGAGTGATTGGCATCATCCGTACCTCATCAAGGTGATGGCTCATCTCCGACTCATTCAAGGAGGGGACATGCTGCCGTGGGTTTGCGGGCCCGTGGTCTAGGGGTTTATGACAACGCCCTTACAAGGCGTGGATCACCGGTTCAAATCCGGTCGGGCCCATCACACAACATCATGAGAGCGGATTTGAACCAGACGCTGACTGAACAGCACTCAGAATCACGACCGTTCTCGACCTTGGGCCAAGTCCGGGAGTTGGACGCTTGTGCGTCCGGATTATGTCCAAGAATCCAGACTGCTCGGTGTTAGAAAGTACCATGATTCAGTATGCCAAGTGGTAATTCCGGCGCCATCCCATT
>CALCOQ010000351.1 GCA_937897005.1 uncultured euryarchaeote | reverse complement strand
GGTGGTGGTCCTGGCGGTCCTCCTGGCAAAGGTGGCCCCGGCGGTCCACCTCGCGGCGGGGGCGGTCCTCCTGGCAAAGGTGGCCCTGGCGGTCCATCTCGCGGCGGTGGCGGTCCCCCTAAGGGTCCCAGAAAGGGACCTCCGAAGTGAATACTTCAGCGCAGCCCATTCTCCTGTAGCGCTTTGAGCAGAATTGCACCGATTTCACTGGGGTCCTCGGCGATATGGATTCCAGCTCTCTTGAATGCAGCGATCTTCTCTGTAGCAGTTCCCTTTCCTCCAGAGATGATGGCACCGGCATGACCCATTCTCTTCCCGGGTGGAGCGGTGGAGCCAGCCACGAAACCGACTATGGGCTTACTGACATTCTCCATGGCCCATGCTGCAGCATCTTCTTCAGCAGTTCCACCTATTTCTCCAATCATTACGATCGCTTCAGTCTGCGGGTCGTTCTCAAAAGCAGCAAGACAGTCAATGAATCCAGTTCCATTCACTGGGTCTCCACCGATTCCGACACAGGTTGATTGCCCCTCATCAATACTCATGGTCTGTGCAACTGCTTCGTAGGTCAAGGTTCCAGATTTCGACACTACGCCGATTCTGCCCTTGGCATGAATATGCCCTGGCATGATGCCGATCTTTGCCCCTCCAGATTCACCTGGAGTGATAATTCCTGGACAGTTGGGTCCAATCAGACGGATTCCAGGTCGGTCGTCAACATAATTGACAGCCTTCACCATGTCGAGGGTTGGTACACCTTCAGTAATGCAGATCACCACACCTTCTCCTTTGCATCTATCGAATGCATCAGCAGCTTCCATGATTGCTTCGCCAGCGAAAGGAGGTGGGACATATATGACACTTGCATCCGCATCAGTTGCTTCTATAGCCTCAATGACGCTGTTGAACACCGGCCGTCCATCAAGTACGCTCAGTCCACCTTTACCAGGGGTCACTCCACCAACGATATTGGTTCCATACTCAATCATCATCTCACTATGGAACATTCCTTGCTTACCGGTGATTCCCTGAACAAGCACCTTTGCATCT
>CALCOQ010000350.1 GCA_937897005.1 uncultured euryarchaeote | reverse complement strand
GTTTTCTTGTTCTGTCCGATGGTGAATAGAGATTGATGAGTGGCTCCCTCTGTGGCAGCTCGACGAATAGCTGCTGCATTTCTCGCATCACTGGCATTCAATTCGATGATGTCCCATCCCCGATCCATTGCAATGGCTCTGGCAATGGTGGTCTTTCCAACACCTGGTGGTCCGATGAGTAATATTCCACGCTTACCAGGCCGGCCATGTTCCCAGGTCTTCAGCCAGTTACTGATTTTGCGTCTTGCCTTCACATTTCCAACCAGATGAGACTCAGTTGCAGGCCTGTATCTCTCGGCCCAGTCTGATGGCTGTGCTGGTGGCATGCAGCAAGAACTGAGTCGACACTCTTTGAAGGTTGATGTTACGAGGAAAATCTTTCAGATATTCCGCCACTCTGAATTAAATATGGAATTTCGGCGACACTCACTCTTATCTGTTCCTGGTCATCTCTATTTCGAACGGTTGCACTTCCATCATCCAGACTTTGGTGGTCAATCGTGACGCACCATGGTACTCCAATCTCATCAGCTCTAGCATAGCGTCGCCCAATACTTCCTGAAGCATCATAATTCGAGAGAATACCTGAGAGCGAGCACAAGTCGAGATGAAGTTTCTTTGCCAAACCATCCATTCCATCTTTCTCCATCAACGGCAGGACTGCAACATCGATAGGAGCGATGTTCGGAGAAAGGGCGAGAAGAGAATATGGCTCACCATTCTTCTCTGTCTCTGTCCAGGCATGATCCAACAAGTGCCAGATGATCCGATCTATTCCAAAAGCAGGTTCGACAACATGAGGAGTGAACCATTCTCCGTTGATCACTTCATGTCTTTCTTCAACCTTGATGTGTTCTTTCAGAATCTCGACAGATTCACCATCATGTAACTTCAACATGAACGGGAATGTAGAGGGAACTTCAGCCAATTCTTCCAATGCCTGTTTGACATCCCCAGCACTGGATCTGAATGCTGGACCTGCGGTTGCTCCATCAATTGTGACCACGGTACGATTCCGCTGCACGGATTCCGTCCACCCTCGCCAGGCTTTGAGGCGTTGTCCCGTATGGTTTTCATGTGCTTCGAGGTCATAGCAACCACGGTGTGCGATTCCGACACATTCGACCCAGCCGTATGAACCTTCAATCTCGGCATCCCAGCAATCACTTGCATAATGTGCCATCTCGGTGCCCTTGTGCTGTCTGAATCTAAGACGCTTGCCATCGATTCCCAATTTGAGAAGTAGATCGGCCGTCCTCGCCATGAACCAAGCAACCGTAGGGTGCCTTATCATCCCGCCATCGAGGGCATCGGGAATCGACAGACTCACAGCTTCTTGAGCATCAGGAATCAAAGAGAAAACACTTTCTTTCCAGCGACTGAAGTCATGTGAAGGTTTGACTTCAGGGTCGATGAAGTATTCCAATTCAGCCATGTTGAATTCACGCAAGCGAATCATCCCCTGTCTTGGGCTTATCTCATTTCGGTATCCCTTACCAATCTGCACCGCTCCAAATGGTAAACGCTGTCTGAAGTGTCGGTACAAGGACTGGAAGTTGGTAAACATCCCCTGAGCTGTCTCAGGGCGGATGAAGGCTTGTCTTCCACTACTACCAGCACCAAGTGTGGTGTTGAACATAAGATTCTGAACGCTTACTTCGCCCCACTGAATTTCATGGCAAGAAGGGCATTCTGGTTGATACTCCACTATTGCAGCACTGAGTTCATTCTTGCCCAGCGAATCTGGATGAGGAAGATGAGGTTCCAACAGATGGTCGGCTCGGCTGGCTTCATCACATTTTAAACAAGAAACCAGAAAGTCACTGAATTCACCGACATGGCCGCTTGCCTCCAGAACGGAGTAGGGAGTGATGGTTGGACAATTGATCTCGACTACATCACCTTGTGAGAGCCAGTGCTCAAGCCACATTTGATTGACTCGATTACGTAAACGTCCACCTATTGCGCCAAAATCATACATGCCTGCGGCACCTCCATGAATCTCAAATGCTGGCAAGATGATGCCGCGACGTTTCAACATCGAGTTGAGACGTTCAAGCCTTGCCATCGCATCCTCACTCATGTCGCTCCCGAATGAACGCATGACAGGGGGCATATGAAACTGACTTGATTGATAGCAAGGATTCATGCGGTCGGGCCGTTACGTACAGACATGGGGCAGGCTATGGTCGCTATCGAAGAGTCTGAGTGCACCGGTTGTGATCTGTGCATTCCATTCTGCCCATTCGAGGCCTTACTGCCTTTAGCAGAAAACCCGAGGAGCAAGGGGAAGAGGCCACTGATCGTTGTTGAGACAAACTGTGTGGGGTGCCTTTCATGCATCAGTTCATGTCCAACTGGAGCATTGTTCGAGGTCTCTATTCCTGCAGATGCTGTCAATTCACCGCTTTTACATCCATCCGAGCAGCCAACTGTTGAATTGGTTGATCGCTTCAAACGAGGAGGCCTAGGATGGCCCCTACCCAAGCAGAAATGAGCCGCCAACATTGGATGCTCAATCGAATTATTGAAATACTGCTTCAATCCGACTGCGCGCCACCATCATAGGGCGATTGAACAATGGCTAGAATACAGTATCTCACAGAACCATCAAACCATGATGAGATACTTGCTCGATTGAGCGCTCCAGTGAGAAATTGGTTCAATGATACATTTAGCGATTTCACAGAGCCGCAGAAATTAGCGATTCCTGCAATCATGGATGGCAAACACCTACTTCTGTGTTCACCGACCGGTTCTGGAAAAACCTTGACTGCATTCTTGACCATCATTGATCAACTGGTCCGTAAAGCATTGAACAAAGAGCTTGAAGACAAAGTGTATTGTATGTATATCTCTCCCATCAAAGCACTTGCGAATGATATTCAGAAGAACCTCATCAAACCATTGAAGGAGATCAAGGCCAAATACCTGCCAGACAGGGCTCAAGATATTCGTGTTGGTCTGAGAACTGGGGACACTTCTCAATCAGATCGGCAGAAGATGTTACGTAAGCCACCTCACATTTTGATCACTACTCCTGAGAGCATGGCTATTGCCATTGCCAGCAAGAGATTCCAACCTATTGTTGCTGCCGTTCAGTGGCTCTTGATAGATGAAATGCACAGCCTGGTTCCAAGCAAGAGAGGAACTCATCTAGCATTGACCATTTCACATCTTGACACAATTCTGCAGAACCCAGTGCAACGCATCGGAATTTCTGCAACAATGGAGCCGCTTGAGACCGTGGCTGAATTTCTTGTGGCATCTGATGATGAGAATACCAGAGGAAATGAGGTAGGCATCAGCATCGCCAAGGTTTCAGGAGCGAGGGAACTGGATCTGGACATCCTACTATGTTCGAAACGATTCAGCGATCTGCCATTGAAGGATATTCTCGATCGAAACGTTGAGGTGATCAAGGATCTCATCGAAGCTCACAACACCACTCTTGTTTTCGCAAATACTCGAAAGATGACTGAAGAATTGGTCCAACGATTGAAAGTTCTTGGTTTGACCGATCTAGTTGCTGGACACCATGGTTCGATGGATAAGAAGATTCGCCTTGAAGTTGAACATCAGTTGAAGAACGGTGAGTTACGAGCAGTAGTGACTTCCAGTTCCCTTGAGTTGGGAATAGATATCGGCAGCGTGGACCTAGTGGTCCAGATAGGTTCACCAGGAAATATCTCCACCGCTCTGCAGAGGATCGGGAGAGCTAGTCACCATGTAGGGGGAATCCCCCGGGCCCGTCTATTACCGCAGAGCGTCGATGACTTGCTTGAGATGGCTGCTCTTCAGGCAGCGATACAGATTGGAGATATGGATGAGTTGAAGTTCCCTCAGAATTGTCTTGATGTCCTTGCTCAATTCCTTATCGGACAAGTCATCATCGAGGACCGCGACCTCGATGAGATCTATGAAGTTGTGAAGTCAACATGGTCGTATAGAGAATTGGAGTATGATGACTATATCGAAGTTCTCGATATGCTGGTGGAAGAAAGGCGCGTCTGGGTGGATTGGGAGGAGAACATCTATGGAAAGCGAGGTTATTCACGGATGATTTACTACACCAATGTTGGTACGATAGCCCCCGATAACAATTACCTGGTATTCAACCAAGACGGAAGTATTCTAGGCCAACTATCTGCATCCTTCGTAGCAAATCTTCGTACTTCAGATGTAATATTGTTGGGTGGCGCCACCTATCGTGTCAATTCTATTCAAGGCAGCAGGGTCAATGTGAATCCGGTCACGGGGCACCGGCCAACCATCCCATCATGGTCAGGGGAGGCCCGTTCCCGTTCCAGTGAACTGTCCGGCCATCTTCTAGACCTTATTCACAACTGCATCGTTTGCCTGAGAAGGGATGAGGACCCCAAAGATGTACTGACCAAGGCGTATGGATTGTCTGAACAGGTTTCATCAGCGATCGCAAGATATCTCAGAGAGCACATCATCGATACCTTCCAGGTACCCGACCCCAATCGTTTGTTGGTGGAGCAGATAATCGGTGGTGTTCCTACCTACCTGATAACCACTTGTCGGGGGCGTGCTTTCAATCAGGCTCTAGGATTTTTCATGGCCGGACTTGCCCAATCACAGGACATCCATGTCATCGAATTATCATTTGATGAAAATGGTATACTGTTCAAGACCAGTCATGAGGTTGATCCTGGAGATATGTATGAACTGTTCCAGACAAAGAGTCACATTGAGACCATTGAACGATATATCATCACGACTCAACTATTCGCCAAGCGATTTCGAGAGGTGGCTGGAAGGTCGATGATCATCCCGCGTCGGATTGGAGCGGAGGAAATAACTCCCCAACAATTCCAGCAGAAGGCAGAGGCCTTGTTGACCAAGCATCGAACGATGGAGGATAGTCTACTGATAAGAGAGGCCAAGAATGAGATATTCTGGCAAGATATTGATATCAAGGGTTTGGAGCAATTCTTGATTCGTTCAAAAAATGAAGATGTCAGGCTTGTCCATACCAAGGTCAGCATCCCCTCAAAGATTGGAATGAGCCTTTTCATGTCAGCATTCGAGGATCTTCTATCGATGCGTACCCGCGCTTATCTGATCAATGATATGGACCCGAAGATCCTGATGCGTTTACTGGGCCGTAGATCCTTGGCAACAGATCTTCAAGGAGATCAATTGGATAATTATTATCTAGATAAGGTGCCAATACCTGATTGCCCAAGCAGTTTGTTGCATCTGATGGAACATGGAGGCGGGCTCTCCAGAGAATTATCTAATCCATTGTACAAAGAGAAACTCAAGGGTCTCGATAGTGGTGCAATCCGTCAATGGGTCGAAGAACTTGCAGTAGACGGCCTTGTGACCAAGGTGGATGGTACTGGAAATGAGGACATTGATGGCAAATGGTTCAGTCTATACATGGCTGAGATACACGGCACATTGGGGGTATTGGCCAGTAATGGCGGTCGTGAGATAGATGATCTGCGAGACCTTTATGCCGGCGGGTTAAAGTTCAAGATAGCAGAAGAATTCGATGGCACGAAAGTCCTCAATTGGAAGGATTGTGCAATTGGAGATGCCCATGAGGCTCTGCGTGTCAAGATAATTGAGATGTTGGGCAGCGAGGGACCTCAGGTGACAAAGGCGATTAATGATCGATTACCCTTCCCCGAGACTCAGATCGAGACCATTCTACACGAGTTGGAGATTAGAAATGTCATCTCTGTTGGATTCTTCCGTCAAACGGAGGATGCTGAATTCATCCTCAAGGTTGATGAGCACAGAATCACTGGTGGGGAGGAAGATGTCATAGAATATCGCTCATTACAGAATCTGGTGTTGCAGAAATCATTCACCAAGCACAAGGATCTATTCACTGCTTTCGATGATCACGTATTGTTCCAGAAACAGCAGGAGTTATTGTATCGCGTTGAGGATTTCAGATTTGCAGACTGGAAGGATCTACAATTGGATTCAGACGTGGTGATGGGCAGATTGCTGCATAATAGAATCGGCTATACCACAATCACCAACCTTCCGATGTTGCTGGGTCTGAGGCCAGAACCATGGCTCAATACTCTTGACAGAGAGTTGTTGACGAAGATTCAGCCTGGTGAATTGATTACTAGACAGGAGATATTGAGGGATTATCCGAAGGGGGATGAACACAAGGCGTTACAGAGAGATTTGAAGAACAGTCTGGCCAATCTTGAGCGTCAATTGGTTGTGGTGAAGCAATTCGAGGAGCGTGAGGGTCGACGAAGGAGGATGACCTACTATCGAAGAGTTGTGGAGAAACCCATGGATTTCGAGGAAGCTCTCATCGAATTGATACGAAGGATAGGTCCCGTGAAATCACATACTTTGAGGTTCTATGTTTCCCATTCTATGGAACTGTTGTCTATGGCCTTGCGAAATCTTGAGGCCGAGGGTAGAGTGTCAAGAGTTTATGCTCTTCAGCCTGAAGTCACAGATTTCTACTGCGTTCCAGAGGAGGCGCGAAGACTGAGAACAACATCACGAGAAGACCGCACACTACGCATACTCACTCAATCTGACCCTTACTGTTCTCGCTTCATCTGGGAGGTTCGTTCCAAGCTCAAGACAGGGTGGTATCTTCCTGTTTTCAAAGGGGTTGATCCCATAGGCAAGATATTGATGTACAGAGTCAATGATTATCTGGAGATCAAGGACCTGCACATTCCCTTTGCCTATCTAGATGAATTCTGTCAGGCTTTCGAGATTCTTCTGGATAATTGGGGTGATCAATTGATTGATGTGGCAGTCATGTCAGCATTCAATGGCGAAGCCATCAGTGAACTCGATGACAACACGATGAATGCTTTGGGTGAAATCGGATTCAAGTTGGCTGGAGACCGCCTCATACGTGGAGGAATCATCGATCCAAAACCGCGTGAGTTGGCAGAAAGAGCATTGTTCTACAAACATCATCTGCACCAATCATCACGTCTTGAGAATGAGACTCAAGCCCTTTCTTCAGTGAATGAGGTACGGGATGATTTTGCCCTCAGGGGACGCAGTGAATTATATCGGGTCGACCTGAAGAGTATGGCTACTGCAAATCAGTTGCACATGGGCATCAACCTTAGGGGACATCAGGTCTGGGCATCATTGGATCACTTCAGAGAACTCGTCTCGATAAGGGGAGCAGAACCCGAAGAGGACC
>CALCOQ010000349.1 GCA_937897005.1 uncultured euryarchaeote | reverse complement strand
CATCGCATCAAGAGCGATGAGAATGAAAAAGGTCAATCCGAAACTCATCTTGATCTTGGCGGAGCGCATCCTCTTGGCCAACTTCTTGTTGGCGGCTCCACCGCCGCCTTTACCTCGCCGTCCTTTCTTTTTCTTGGGCAAGGCCCCAACAAGCAATGGAATCATACCAATGCACAGGCCTATGAGATCATGTAACTCATACAATCCTGTTGCGCCTACACAATCCTCGATCTCGGATTCATCCTCGAAGTCTCCACTCAATGCCTTGGAACAGGTATCAGTAGCGATGTTGTTCCACATCAATTTTGCAGGTTCGCCTCCAAAGGAGCCCAAACCAACGTGGACATTGAATACTGAAACACCAATGATCAGTATGCCGAGAATGACGGCAATGATGCGCGGAATCTTACTCCCCATCAGTCGGCGTACAATTACACCCCTCCATAGTGCTATCGGGAACAAGCAATCGAAGTAGGATTCACGATATCTTGAACAACAAGGTCGGTTGGAACAGTTGTTGGAACCCATGGCACATATCTTGGTGGTCGGCTCAGGGATTGCAGGGCTGTTTGCGGCATTACGCTGTGCTGATTCAGGACACAAGGTCAGCATCATCACCAAGAGTGCACCCCGCGATTCATCCACCAATTGGGCACAAGGCGGAATCGCCGGTATTCTGGACAAGACCGATGGGTTGGCTCTGGATGCCCATATCAACGATACACTAGTTGCTGGAGATGGGCATTGCGATGAGGAAATCGTACGACTGGTATGCATGGAAGCAGGAGACCGAATAAGGGACCTGTTGTCGATTGGCGTAAGATTCGATACCAACTCCGAAGGGGGATTCGATCTTGTCAAGGAAGGTGGGCATTCATCTTCAAGGATATTACACACCAAGGATGCGACTGGAGCTGAGATCGAGGGCGCCTTGATGACTGCGGTGAAGGGTTCCGAATTGATCACCATGTATCCTGACCATCTTGCTGTTGACCTGATTCTGGATGATAAGGATGCGAAGCAGAAGGATGTTGTCGGGCTCTGGTGCCTAGACGACTCAGAAAAGATGGTGACCTTCGCAGCCGATGCGATCCTGATTGCTACCGGGGGTGCTGGCCAACTCTATAGACAGACAACCAATCCGCATGTTGCTTGTGGCGATGGCATTGCCATGTCAATGCGGGCTGGGGCTCGTACCAGAGATATGGAATTCGTCCAGTTCCACCCCACTGCACTTGCACTTGAAGGCGATAGACCATTTTTGATCACCGAGGTTCTACGAGGACATGGTGCTGTACTATTGACCAAAGACGAGTATGAGAGATGGAAGGATGAAGGAGGTTCTCCTGAGAACTATTCGTTCACCTTGAAATACAGTTCATCAGGGAGTCTTGCGACCAGAGATATCGTCGCCCGTGCAACCGATTCAGAATTGAAAAGAAGTGGGCATGACTGTGTTTTCCTGGTGACTGAGCATCTTGGCAACGACGTGGTCCAACGATTCCCAACCATCGAATCACGTCTTCAGCGACATGGAATTTCATTGACCAAAGACCCACTGCCCGTTTCACCAGCAGCACACTATTTCGTTGGAGGATTGGCGGTTGATGATAACGGTGGTGTCTTACAGAATGACCTCGAACGTGTGATAGGTGGTTTGTACGCTATAGGTGAGGTCGCTTGTACAGGAATGCATGGAGCCAACCGTCTGGCATCCAACAGTCTGCTTGAAGCGGTGGTCTTCGCACATCGGACTTCAGAGCATCTCATTGCAAGTGTCATCGATACGGGCCCTCGTACTCTCCCTGGTTGGAGAGCCGACGAGATGGTCGAGATGGGAGAACATGCCCCTCTTGTTCACGATAGAGGGGCCTTGCAATCGACAATGACCGATGATGTAGGATTGGTCAAATCTGATGCTCGTCTTCAGCGCGCTGAAAGGCGACTGAAATTGTTGCAAGAAGAGGTTGAACGGCTCTGGCAGAGATGCAAACCGAGCAAAGAACTGGTTCAGCTACGCAACATGGTGCAGGTTGCTGGAAAAGTATGCTCGTCAAGCATTGCGCGGAGAGTCAACATTGGCCTGCATTACAACAAGGACCTCATCTGATTCCATATGAATCCTCAATGGCCTTGATCAAGGCGGCGAGTTGGTTGTTCAAGGGTGTTGGAATACCATGCCGCTCAGCACGCAGTGCCACTTCACCACAGAGTGAGTCAATCTCGGTCTTCCTTGCAGCAATGACATCTTGTAACATCGAACATCGATTGCTTGCTGTACGATGGAGAACATCTCCGAGGGCCTCAAGAATCTCAAGTTGGTCTATTTCGATACCTTCCGCTGCGGCCACTATTCTCGCCTCTTCCATTACTGCCACTGCTTGATTCATCAATCCATGTTGCTCCAGGATCACACCGTTCTCAACACCACTGATAGCAGCCAATGGATTGATTGCAACATTGAGCAATAATTTCACCCACAGTGCCTTCTCCATATCATCGATCCAGATTGGAGAAAGCCCTGCTTCATCCAGAATGGTGAATAATTTGCTGGTGCGCGGGTCTGCAAGGGCTGGACAGCGCTGATTCAGGGAACCGATACTGATGCTACCCACTCCTGTCCAATGAACCTCATTGAGTCCGAAGCGAGTGGCACCATGTACCGTTGAAGCAGAGAGTATGCGGCTCCATCCAAGTCTGCTTGCCAGCATCTCGGAATGACCAAGTCCATTCTGGATACTGATGGCGATTCCATCCTCAGCGAGTACATGTTCAGCGAGTTCTGTCATCTGTGGAGTAGATGCGGATTTGCTACAGATGAAGGCGATGTCTATCTCCGAGGTCTGGTCTTCTTCACTATTGACCAAGTTGTATTCCGAAGGTGAAAGTTGGCATATTTCGCCATCAGGAGAATGCAGGACAAGACCGCTTTCCAGTGCCTGTAGAGTGGCTCCTCTGGCGAACAATGTCAAATCATGATTCCTCAATCGTGCTGCCAACAATCCTCCGATAGCCCCGGGTCCAAGAATACCGATTCTCATCCATTCACCCCAGATTCCAAGCAGCAAGGTGCAATTGGACCTGACCATCATTCAATTCCAACCAAGCCACCAGAGTGTCATCACTTGCCTGCCAATTCAAGATCAGGGTCACTTCAATTCCATCATTGATGATGTCATGTTGTAACCAACCTGTTCCATTTCCATGGTCGCGTTCATCGAAACTCAAAGAGGCCTCCATATGTTGGAATGATAACTCCAGACTTCCGCCTTCAGAAGAATCGATGGCCCATCCTTTCGAGACCCAATCCATTCTTGGAACCCCTGATTCCATCATGATGACCTGTGGACCATCCACCAATTCCCATGAGGTTGAGTTCTCAGCACAATGATGGAGTAAGCCACCAACACTACCTGTCCAAGTCAGATTTCCAGCACTGAGATTTGGCCAATCAACCCTCTTCTGCAGATCCGATTCCCATCTCCATCCATCTTCTGAAACACTCGCTTGACGCCAGGTGCCGCCACTGTTGCAATCAAGATCCTCTGAAACCATCAGGTTGTCTCCATGCTGCCAACCCATCGCTCCCGAGATGTACCATTCACTCGAATTGGTCCAGTTCAATCCTGAAGAACCATCATCTCCGAAATGCCAACCGCCAGCGGGAAGAATGAATGTTGAGGTCTGGGTCGGGCCTCCAAGAGCCCATGATTGCATCTTCCCATCATCGGTGACCACCTGAAGTCGCAATGACTCATACTCTGTCTGCATCGAACCTGCTTCACCCTCTATACACACGGGTACTGTGAACTTACTACCATTGGAGACAACCGAAGTATCCAGCGGTGCGCTGATACTCCATAATGCCGCACTGTTTGAATCCCCAGTTTCAGAGCCAAGAGTGATATTGAAGGAATTGGAATCCTTGCTGACTTCCAATGTTGTACAAAGAACTGGGGATTGTTGATCTCCACTGAACTGCCAGAATGGTTGAATCAGAGCGATTTCAAAGTCCGGCCGAATCTGCACTTCACGCTCATCCTCACCATTCTCGATACTGATGACCAATGGGGACGGAGAATCAGGCAATGCGGGGGTGAGCCATTCAAGATGTACCACTTTCTTCTCTTCAGCGCTCAGTTGGCCGTCACATCCCTGTTCAAGGGCAGTGGTATCATCTCCGCATGTCCACGATAGATTCCAATTCTCCACATCACCTTCACTGGAGGCAGAAATCTGCCAGTCTCGAGTCAACAGTCCAGGGTTGGATACTGTGATACTGAAACCATCGCTGGTATTGAAATCGCTCAACTGCACTTCAGCGGGCCATTTCCAGACCAATTCTGAATCCCATTCTTCATCTTCCAATGTCGGCATCTCAGCCGGCATCATCAACAGCAGAGAGATGACGAGTATCATCGATAGACGACGTCCTGAATCCTCATCCAATGGCCGAATATCATCCAGAATGACTGGAATCCTTTCATCTCCACCCTGCGAAGCGATGAGCACCCCTCCTGCGATGACAATGAATGTCCAGATGACATGACCAGTGAATGCACCAAGCAGGAACCCAAGTGATAACAGCGAGATGAACAGAAGGATCTGAACACCCTGTGAGCGTGCCGATTCCATCCCTGACATGGCGACGATGATGCGGCCTCCAGGGAAAGTCGGAATCGGAAGCAGTGAGATCCAAGCAACCAACATCAATCCGTGTCCAGCCAAGGCAATAGGATGTACCCATGCAGATTTCAACGACAGAACCGCAGGGTCCCACATGAAAGAAGCAATGAGTTGCGGTAGAAGACCGAATGTGAGGCGATTCGGTTGAGCACCGATGGTTCGGTCGAGAGGAGTAAGCCACAATCCAAGAATCACCAATCCCATCCCACAAAACAGAATGGTGACTGGAGCGGCCAGACTGACCCAGCCCAATCTGCGACGGTCTGCCCAAGGCATCGATTCCATTCGCGGATGATTTGGAATGGCAAACAGGGCAAATGGCCACCCAGGGTATGGAATCGGTAAAGCGATCGGAAGAAGTCCGCCAACTCTTACCTCCAGTTTTGCCGCTACGGTTCTATGGACATAGTCAGCCAATCCCAATACTGCCATCAGCGGAAATGCATAGGACAGTAATCCTGCTCTGATGATCTCCGGATCGGTCCATTTCGAGCCTTCATGGAGAGGAAGTAACCATACGATTCCCATTATCCAGGTCGAGAACAATGCTGCAAGCCAGAAGTAGAGTCGGTGGTCATTGCCCAATGTGAACAAAGATGGAGGGGAAGGGAATATCGTTACCTTCCAAGGTTCGTCTCTGCTCAATCTTGCCATCCAATCGAGTTCATTCAGATGCTTGTTCAATTCTATCAATGCATCGTGTGGATTCTCAATCTCATCATTCTCTATTCTGGCTCTGACCAACCAAGATGGCCACATATCACCAAGTTCTTCGAGAACATCGAAATATCGAAATACGATTTGTTGCAGAAGTTGCTTCTGGCTCCACGCTTTCTGCTGCGCCTTGATGCGCTTGAGGGGAGCATTTGTTGACTGTTCTTCAGACATGGCCCTCCCCCGCGTTGTTGTCTGCTCGGCAATCACACATCAAATCCTTCCCCCGAGATGAAATGAGCGACCAGTATCACTGGTCAGAGTCAGGGTTCGGAAATCACTTGTTCTTGAAACGCTTCAAGCGGAAGGTCTCCTCGCGTTCCATCTCCTCAAGACGGAGTTGAATGAAATCCCTGGCTTCCTCCATCTCTGGAATGACCTTGAATTCGAGAGCATTCACTCTTCTCTTGGTTGCTTCAATCTCGACCAACAGGCGCTTCAAGGTGGATTCCATCTCAGCAGCCTTGACTATCTTCTCGATCAATTCTCCATAGGCGTCTGCAGCCTCATCGATGTAAGCCGAGCCGCCGATGAGTCCAGTGCCTCTCTGTTCAAGGGACAGCGATAGATTGGCACCCTTCACTTCAGGCACTACCACTCCCATGATGTTGCGTCGAGAGACCTCGACCTCAGGATGTACAGGATTGCCGAGAGCTGCACTCTGAACTGCCAGACCCCCTTCTAGAGCAGAAGCAAGTGCAATCCTGCTACTTGCCGTTCTATAGGTCTCTATGAGTTCTCTCTTAGCGGCGATCATCTCAGACAACAAGGTTCGGAATTCATGGAAGAGTCCATCGCGCTTCATCTTCAGCAGATTGTATCCGTTCTGGGTCTGCTTGATGCGTCGCTTCAGATTGATGAGTTCGCTACGGGTTGGTTGAATATCCAATGCCATCTTCTCTCACCTCCTGTATCTCAGCATCCTGGGCCGGTCTCACTTCTTCTCTGTTGGATGGTATTTGTCGATCCATTTCTGGTCAAGCCTTACCAGATACTTGGTATTGATGTTGGTCAGGATGTCCCACGACATATCGAGGGTCTGAGTGATACTTCGGTCATCGTCCCTGCTCTGTCGAAGATATGTGTCCTCAAAGATATCAGAGAACTTCAGCAACTGCAGATCACGCTCGTTGAGAGCATCCTCTCCAACGATGGCCACCAGACCACGTAGTTCACGACCCTGTGCATATGCTGCATAGAGTTGGTCGGAAACCGACTTGTGGTCCTCTCGTGTCTTTCCGTCTCCAATGCCTGCATTCATCAAACGAGACAAGGATGGCAGAACATTGATCGGTGGATAGATACCCTTCTGATGTAACTCACGACTGATAACGATCTGGCCTTCAGTTATGTATCCAGACAGATCAGGTATCGGATGTGTGATATCGTCTCCAGGCATTGTCAAAATCGGGAATTGTGTTATGCTTCCCTTCTTGCCCTTGACGATTCCTGCACGCTCATACAGCATTGCCAAGTCAGTGTACATGTATCCCGGATATCCACGTCGACCAGGCACTTCCTCACGAGCAGCACCGATCTGACGCAACGATTCACAATAGTTGGTCATGTCAGTATAGACGACCAGAACGTGGTAGTCATGCTCGAAGGCAAGATACTCTGCTGCGGTCAAAGCAAGACGAGGAGTGATGAGCCGCTCGACAGCAGGGTCATCAGCCAGATTGACGAACAGTACCGCATTCTCCAGAGCACCTGTTCGCTCAAGGTCGTGGCGGAAGTAGTTGTATTCCTCAGCAGTGATTCCCATTGCACAGAACACGACAATGAATTCCTCATCGCTGTCGAGCAACTTGGCCTGACGAGCAATCTGCAGTGCGATATCATTGTGTGGCAGTCCGCTGGCACTGAAGATCGGTAGTTTCTGTCCGCGCACCAGAGTGGTACAGCAATCGATAGCACTGATTCCAGTTTGAATGAATTCCTCTGGACTCTGACGGCTGTATGGATTG
>CALCOQ010000348.1 GCA_937897005.1 uncultured euryarchaeote | reverse complement strand
TTATTGAAGTATACTCCACAATTGCTACCGAAACAAGACTGAGCTGCACCAACTGCGCGGCCCCATTGGAATACTCCTGCCTTGGAATATTTCACCACCACTCCATTCCATGTTCCAGTCGTGGTGGAAGTGAAATTATTGTGCCAAGAAACCGTGCCGGTGTTGTAGCCAACCACATAGACATTCTCTTGATCGTCAAGAACCAACTGAAAACCAGTTGAAAGCGATTCTCCGATCGCTGAGAATGCCCATTCCCAAGGTACCATCGCGGTTCGATTGTATTTGGCCACAAAGAATTTTGAATCCGAAGAAGGGTTTCCACCGTTGAGTTGATGTGGACCGAAATTCGTTAGATTCTGAAAAAAACCAGTGACATAGACATTCTCTTCAGAATCAACCACCAGATCCCAGCCAACGTCAACATCAAGTCCGCCATACTTGATGGCATAGATCCAATTTCCATTGCTTCCATTCAATTTTGCGATATATCCATCAAATTTGTCCGAAATCAACGTGGTGTTGCCAAAATCCACGGTTCCATTGAGATATCCAGTGATATAGATGTCACCATCATCATCGACATCAACTCCTCTCGCCTCATCATAGGCGATGGCAGTACCTGTGGATTTAGCCCACAACCAGGTGCCATTAGAATCCAGTTTGGCAACGATGATGTCGCCAAGACCCTTGGTCTGAACAACTATGCTTCCGAGCCAACAGTCAACGAAAATACTCCCTGCAACAATGATGCTACCATCGCTATCTTCAACTATTTCGTAGATGAAGTCGCGGTCCTCAGAACCTCCAGCAGCGGACCATGATGTGTTTGAGCCCCTGCCCAACCCGGTTGCTGAAAATGCCGTTTCTTGCGCCTCATTGAGAACAATCCCGTTATCTTTCATTTGCCACATCTCTCTGGCCACGATATCTATCTGTTCTCCACTTTCATCGACTCCGATGAATGGTACTGCCGGCAAGGTGGGAGTGAATGGTGCCAACAGCATGGATACAAACAGTAGAATGACGATGGAACGCGAGTTCGCCATGGCGGTCCGTAGGACCGGCCCCTCATCAATCAAACCCTTCGCCGCTGAACAAAAAAATCAGGAAAACAGTTCCGTTTCAAATGAAGGGAGGCCTCACTACGATTGCAGGAATGCACTTGCGAGGGCTTGCCACCACTGCTACCTCATCTCCTTCATCAACTCCAGTCAGATATGCCATTGCGATGCCACAATTATCGAGACTGGGACTGGGTGCTCCAGAAGTGACCCAACCGATGATCTCAGCATCATCCGGAGAAGGCACCTCTTCACCCATCTTGGCAACTGCTTTGCCTGGGCGCGGCAACGGCCCCTTGGAGAGATATTTGAGACCCCACCACAAAGCGGATTCTGGATTCTGTCCAGATTCCACGACCCTTGAACGACCAACGAACTGATGCTCTAGGTCCAAGCCGAATGGGACATTGGTCTGCCAAGTATCTCGATCAAGGAAATCACTGGGAAGTCCTCCTTCCGCTTCACCCAGTGGTGGCCACAGGAAATCTTGACCGGACAGCAGATATCCTTTCTCCAACCTCAAGGTATCTCGGGCCCCCAGTCCAACCGGGACCAATCCATGAGCACTACCTTTCTCGAGCAGGAGACGCCACAACAACGGGGCCATCTCATTGGCTATGAATATCTCAAATCCTCTCTCACCAGTGTACCCTGTTCCTTGTATCCATCCGCTGAAACCTTTGTCATTGGCTGCAATCGCCTGACCCTTGAAACGTCCAACGACATTGTCGCTACCAAGAACCTCAGCCAGTACCTCTGGCGAAGCAGGACCTTGCAGAGCAAGGATTGAAGTTGCCTCCGAAAGGTCCTCAACCGTGATCGAGCCATCCCTTGGAAGATGCTTGTTGAACCAATTGAGCATGGTTTGAATCATACTGGCATTTGGAACTCCAAGAATTGCGATTTCAGAGGGATTCTTCCACTCTCCACATCCACTGTTGAGCACCGACTGTTCATCGGTCACTGAGAATATCATATCATCGATGATACTTCCTTCCTCGTCGAGGAAATGGGTGTACGCACAACGACCCACTGGGATATTGGAAACCTTCTGGGTGGAGATACTCTCCAACCACTGACAAAGCCCTTCTCCAGAGAATCTGAAGAAGCCCATATGAGAAACATCAAACAAACCCGCATTTGAACGCGTAGCAAGGTGTTCTTCACTGATGCTGGAATACCATATCGGTAATTCAAAGCCATGGAAATTAACCATATTACCGCCGCAGGCGACATGCTCGTCGAAACAAGCGGTACGCAAAGGGGGACCTTCCATGCATACTCGATGCTGGAACAGCCCTTGAAGACTGTCATTCACTCCCCTCGAGTAGACCGAGGGCATGATTCGCAATCATGAAAAACAGGCATCCATGGGCCATCGACATGACGACCACCAATCGCGTATCCCAGCCACCGGCTCCACATAACGAAGCGGTGCTTGATTTTCTTCCCGGTTCTGCTGAAAGAGCATCCCTCAAGGATGAACTTGAACGTCAATCTGCAATGGTCGTGGAGATTCCATGTTACATCGCTGGTGAAGAGGTCTATACCGGTGACACAGTCGATCAAGTGATGCCACATGACCATGGTCATGTCATCGCCAAGGTACATCTGGCTGGACCCGAAGAAGTTGCTCGCGCTTGCCAAGCAGCGGTCGAGGCTCAAGGAACGTGGGGAAGGATGGACTGGGAGCAGAGAGCTGCCGTCTTCCTCAGGGCAGCGGAATTGTTGGCTGGACCTCGTCGAGATGAAGTGAATGCGGCCACCATGCTGAACCAATCGAAGACCTGTAATCAAGCAGAGATTGACAGTGCCTGTGAATTGATTGATTTCTTCCGCTTCAATGTCGACTATGCTCGAGACATTTACGAAGACCTGCAACCACCTATCAGTGGACCAGGAGTCTGGAACAGCAGCGAAGTGCGCCCATTGGAAGGATTCGTTCTCGCTGTCACTCCATTCAACTTCACCAGCATCGCAGGTAATCTACCCACCGCCCCTGCCTTGATGGGGAACACGGTGGTCTGGAAACCTTCCAAGGCATCATACCTCTCCAACTGGAAGATCATGCAATTGCTCATCGATTCAGGACTGCCAGCAGGTGTCATCAATTTCATCCCTGGAAAACCACAGATGATAGTCGATACAGCCCTGTCAAATCCCGATTTCGCGGGACTACATTTCACCGGCTCAACCACCGTCTTCCAAGGACTCTGGAAACAGATATCTGAAGCACTTCCCAGACTACGCTCCTATCCTCGAATCGTCGGCGAGACCGGTGGAAAGGATTTCATCGTCGCGCATTCAAGCGCAGACCGCAAAGGCCTGCTGGTGGCATTGTTGCGCGGGGCATTCGAATATCAAGGACAGAAATGTAGTGCTGCAAGTCGAGCCTATATCGCTACAAGCGTATGGAATGACATCTCAGACGACTTGGTGAAGGAGGTCAAAGCGATCAAGATGGGAGACCCGAAGAACTTCAGCAACCTGATGACAGCAGTCATACACCAATCATCATTCGACAAATGTGTTGACTATATCGAGCATGCAAGAAGTGATGAGAATTGCACCATCATCGTGGGTGGTGGATACGACGACAGCAAAGGTTGGTTCGTGGAGCCGACCATCATCCTCACAACCGATCCACAATATCGCTCCATCAAGGAGGAGATCTTCGGACCAATACTGACCATCATGGTCTATGATGACGATGACTTTGAAGGAATCATGGATATCTGTGACCGCACAAGTCCATACGCTCTCACCGGTTCAATTTTTGCTGATGATAGAGATGCGGTTGACTTGGCCATGGATGCACTTCGATACAGTGCTGGAAATTTCTACATCAATGA
>CALCOQ010000347.1 GCA_937897005.1 uncultured euryarchaeote | reverse complement strand
TCCCATCTGCTGCATGAGGTGACACATGCATTCCTTGCTCTTGGAAGCGATGGGCATAGCGACCCATTCATCTTCATGATCACTTGGATAACCATTGCACTATCATTGTTGGTTGGTCCATTCTATGCCATGTCACTACATGGAGGGCGACTGGCCAAGGGAGAGAAGGCACATTGGTCTCTGGCTTGGCTGATCAGACTCAGTGGTAAGATCAAGCGCAAGTATCACTTCGATAATTCAGCATGGTCAGACTCAGGGATATCTGATGCTCTGAAGAGGCGTCTCTACTTCGATGAGTGGTATGACAAATTGATGCTCAAGGTGATGGTTCCATTCGCTCTTGCCGCTGCTTGGTTCGACAAGCGAATCATTGACGGTGTCATCAAGGGAATGGAGAGCGGAAGTCAAGAGGCTTCGAAGAATCTGCGACAATTGACCACTGGCAGTGCCCGCGACTACATCATGATGGCAGCGCTTGGAACATTGGCTCTGTTCCTCCTCATCTGGGGGTTGGTCTGATGTCCTCTAACACTTCTAGAAAGGCCATCTTTGAGAAGGAGTTCAGCATAGTTGCAACTCTCGTGATTCTTGCAGGTGCTTTCCTGTTGGCTTTCCCGATGTTCTTTGAGGAATCGCTTGGCGAAATCGATTGGATAACAATTCCAATGATTGCTTTCCCGATCCTTGGCTCCATCATTCTTCTGGCATTGGCCAGTCAACAACCACGTGGCATGAAGGAACGGATGGCATTCCCAGTGAAAGCGGCCAGCCTTGGTTTTTCACTCTTCATACTGGTCATCAGTACAGCATTGTTCTTTGGCTGGATAGGGTCGATTGAATGGACCACTCTGAAGTTGAATGAGTACAGGGTGGACCACGAGTACACCTGGATAAACAGCCTGGGAATATCCTGGCACGTCGGTCTTGATGGACTATCTTTCCCGATGCTATGGCTGACTACTCTCATCATCCCCATCACCATGATCACCACCTGGGATGAGAGCGGCAGTTGGTATCATCATCCATTGCTTCTGTTGATGGAAGGCGCCCTCATCGGTGTCTTCGTTGCTCTTGACCTGTTCATGTTCTATGTGTTCTGGGAATTGACATTGATTCCGATGTTCTTCCTGATTCTAAAGTGGGGTGGTAAGGATAGGCGTTATGCTGCTCAGAAGTTCTTCATCTACACATTCACCGCTTCCTTGGTTCTACTGTTGGCCATAGTGACTCTATACTTCCTACAGGACCCCAGTCAGTATCTGATTGACAGAGGAGTCCTGACGGGTCGTAGTTTCAGCATGGTCGAAATGACCAGCAGTGCCCAGATGGCCGCAAATTCTGGAACGGTCTGGTTGGGTCAGGACATGCAGAACGCCTTGTTCTTGATGATGCTGCTCGGGTTCATCGTCAAACTACCTGCGGTTCCTTTCCATACATGGTTACCTGATGCTCACGTGGAAGCGCCTACCAGCGGCTCGATGGTGTTGGCTGGTGTCATGTTGAAGATGGGTGCATACGGCCTCTTCCGCTTGCCTCTCACCCTGTTTCCACATGCATTGTCTGAATTTCAGGATTGGATAATGATCATCGGAATGGTCAGTCTGGTCTATGGGGCATTCGTTTGTCTGGGTCAGACCAATCTCAAGCGAATGGTCGCATACTCGTCAGTTTCTCACATGGGAATAGTGATGCTTGGAATCGCCAGCATGCAGCCACTTGGCTTCGCTGGTGCCATTTTCATGATGTTCGCACACGGAATCATCTCACCGATGCTGTTCTCGATATGTGGTTCTTTCAAACATCATTACCATACTCTGGAGATCGGTTCAATGCGCGGTGTCGCCAAGGCAAGTCCCTACATGGGTGTCTACATGATGTTCGCGTGGATGGCCAGCCTTGGATTGCCTTTGTTAGCAGGTTTCGTCGCTGAGATCACGGTTCTGGTGGCGTTCTGGATGGAATATGGTTGGTTGGTGTTGTTGCCTGCTCTGACTCTCATCATCACCGCTGGCTACTACCTCTGGTCGATGCAGCGCACCATCTTTGAGGGAGATGGAGAGATACAGTTGCCTGATACCATGGGCGATGATAAGCCGCGAGACATCTCTCCATGGGAGAATATTGGAAACATGATGATGGCTATTCTCATCGTTCTGTTCGGTGTCTTGCCCTGGATAATCTGGGGAATGATGTCATCTTATGCTAATACTCATTTCTATCATCATCTGGGTGGTTTGATCCACCTTGTCGCAGGAGGTGCCTGATATGGGTTCTTCAGCCACCTGGCATGAGTTGTTCAGCAGTAGTACAACGGTCAGCG
>CALCOQ010000346.1 GCA_937897005.1 uncultured euryarchaeote | reverse complement strand
CGTGGTGAGACTGTACTCGTGGAAGTCAGAGGAGATCCCGCAGATGGAGTCGATGAAATGGATACGTTGGTTCCAGAACTGGAAGTTTCCATTGCGAATGCAGATTCCTGGAGTTCCTCATTGGTGATGGGAGGTCAGACCCTGATGGGAGAAGGCACTTCCAACGAGAGGTATGAGTTCCAGATTGAGCCCGATTCTACATTGCCTAGCGGAGATATGGACATACGTGTCCGTTTCTTGGACGCAAGGGGTCTGGCAAGTGATTGGGTGATCAAGGAAGACGCCTTCTCACTGAACAATGCCAGGCCAACAATCGTCGTTGAACCATATCCATCCGTCAAGGTGGAGGTGGAAACGGCGGTCAGCATGGTGGGCCATCTAGATGATTCCGAGAGTGGCGTCTATGGACTCAGTGTGACCAGTACCAGTCCAAGTTTCATCTCATGGGATGCATCGACTGGAGAGATGACAGTTCTCTTTGAAACCATCCAGAGAGATGTCCACGGTACACCGATGCCAAGTGGAATCTATGTGAGCGTGGATGATGGAGAAGATGTGTCCGGCGGAACTCTATTGTTCAATGTCATCGAGAATGGCCAGCCGCGCTGGGGTGCAGTTCCAATCCTGCATATCGATGAGGATAGTGGAGACGGCCTGTTGTTGTCCAATTATCTCACCGATACGGATGATATTGGAGAATCGGTCGATTCTTCAACACTTTCAATTGCAATCATCGAGAATGAGAATCCTGAGTTGGTCGACATCAGTATCAACGGACAGACTCTCAATGTGAACACTGTTGATAGCGACTCCTTTGGGCAAGCGAAAGTCAAGCTTCGTGCAAGCGATGGTGCTCAATTCTCCGATACGGTGATCGTGATTGAAGTGCACAATGTCAACGATGCACCTACTCTCAATATCACTGGTCTTGAAGGCTTGATGTTGAAGAAGGGCGAGGAGAAGATAATTTCATTGAATGAGTTGATGAATGATGTGGACGATGATAATAATGAGATTCTAGTTGCTATCGCTGCCAGTCCGCAGCATGCAGCTCGGCACAACATGTTGTCAAACACCTTGACATTGGGATGGGATACCACAGGTGACAAGACTGTGATGATAACTGTCATCGATAGGCATGATGATTCCACTACATATTCGTTGATGGTGACTGTATTCGATGCATTACCGCTCACCGTCTCGAAAACAGATACTGGTGCTGATGTCATCGTCACGATGAAAAACGATCTGGTCGGTGCAACTCCAAGCGTCACTCTGAGCTTGAACAATGCTGACCTTGGATTGAACCATATCGAAAGCGAATGGCAGATCTGCTCGATAACCGACGGAATATGCTATGAGCTCATGACCATTGAACATAGCGGAGTTCAGAATACATGGACATTTGGACTACCTTTCGACCGTAGCAGTGATGGCCTACTTTACAATGATCAGTTGAAGTTGAGCGGTGTGGTTGCTGTTGATACTGATGGTAATGATAGAAAGTTCCACGGACCGATATATTGGAACATTACAGAATATCCAGTGGACCCAGCGCAGATGGATTCAGAGGAGTTGGATAGCCATATCCTGGGACTCGAGAATCAAATCGCTGCTCTAGAGGCAGCAATGGCTGAATTGGACTCCAGCAGTGATGAATATGCTGACAAGGAAGCGCAGTTGCTCATCGTTGAGGGTGACCTTGTGGAAGCCTGTTCTGTTGATGGTGCACAGTGCAAGAGCGACGAAAAGAGTGGTTCACTCAATGAAGAGGTTGAGTCTGGTGGAATGGGAATGACAGTCATCATCGGAATCGGTATGGGAGTCATCATCATGATTCTGCTGACGGTATTGTTGATGTCTGGCCGCGGTGGTGGCAAGGATGGATTCGTACAGTTGAATCACAGCATGGAACTCCCAGTTCACGATACTGTTGCTAATTCCATGTATGGCGGGGCACAGGAGATTTTCCAGCAGCCGGTTGCACCTCCAGCAGCGATTGCTGCTCCGGTGGTACCTCCCGTTCCTGCGGCTGGTCTACCAGAGGGTTGGACGATGGAGCAATGGCAGCATTTTGGTGCCCAGTATCTACGAGACAACAACATTGTTTGATAGTGAATTCGAGGAGGCATAGAGACCGAAATTGGGCGAACCCATAAGGCGGTTGATTGTCAGGTGTTGTTCATGAGTGAAGAATCATTGGATGTTTCCGAAGAGGCGGATGGTCCAGTCGAGGTTGTTGAAGCCTTGGAATCCAAGGAAGAAATTCTCGACGTTTCAGTGGACAAATGGTTGTCCTCTGTTGACTTCAAGTCAACATCGGATGTTCCAATTCCCGAACGTTTGGTCGATCAGGTGATTGGACAAGAGGATGCTTCAGTGGTGATTCGTAAAGCAGCAGAGCAACGCCGGCATATGATGATGATTGGAGATCCAGGGACTGGTAAGTCGATGCTCGCCCGTTCTATGACTGAACTTCTACCCAGCGACGAATTAGAGGACACCCTCTGCTATCCGAACGACGAGGATGATAACGAACCACGTGTCAGAACCGTACCGGCTGGAAGAGGAGATCGTATCGTCAAGACCCAAAGGGAACAGATTCGAGTTCAGCGTGAGAAACATCAGCGTACTTTGCTCATCGCAGTAGTTGCTGTTGCCTTCTTATTGGCGGTTTTAGCCATTCAAAGTGGCGATCTGCTGACTTTGATATTCGGAATGCTGTTGCTGGCATTCGCATACATGTTCATCTCCAACAGACTGCGTTCAGGGGATGAAGCGAGTCTTCCCAAGGTTCTTGTCAAACATGACCGGGATGATGAATCACCCTTCATTGATGCCACGGGTACATTGGCAGGTAGCCTGTTAGGAGATGTCAGGCATGACCCTTTCCAATCTGGAGGAATGGAAACACCAGCGCATGAGCGCGTGGAAGCAGGAGCCATTCACAAGGCAAACGGTGGCGTTCTGTTCATCGATGAAATCAACCTTCTTCGGCTTGAGGAGCAGCAGGCATTGTTGACCGCCATGCAAGAGAGGGCTTTCCCAATCAGTGGCCGCAGTGAGAGAAGCAGTGGAGCCTTGACCAAGACAGAAGCCGTTCCCTGTGACTTCATTCTCGTTGCAGCCGGTAATCTTGATGCCATCCAAGGAATGCATCCTGCATTGAGAAGCAGGATACGCGGATATGGGTATGAGGTGTTCGTGAACAGCGAAATGCCCGACACAGCCAAGAATCGCCGAAGATTGATCAGATTCATTGCTCAAGAGGTTGAGAAGGACATGGATACCAAGAGAGCCATACCTCATTTCGACAGGTCTGCGGTTGGAATAGTGCTACGAGAAGCCCAGCGAAGAAGTGGTCGTCGTGGCAAGTTATCCTTGAGGTTGAGGGAATTGGGTGGTCTTGTACGAATAGCCGGAGACCTAGCGGTTGAGGATAAAGCAGAGTTGACGACCTCCGAACACGTTTTGGCAGCAAGAAGGATTGCTCGTCCATTGGAGCAACAGGTTGCAGACAGGATGATAGAGAGGAGACAGCAGTACAGCCTCTTGGTGAACAAGGGTCAGCGAGTTGGCAGGGTCAACGGATTAGCAGTTCTTGGAGCCGAATCAGGTCTCTCTGATTACAGTGGAATCATGTTACCTGTCGAAGCCTTGGTCACTCCTTCTCAAACATCAGGAGGCAAGGTTTTCGCCACCGGTGGGCTTTCTGAAATCGCCAAGGAGAGTGTCACTAACGTTTCAGCGGTGGTGAAGAAGTTGACTGGGAAGAATGTCTCAGATTTTGATATCCACATACAATTCGTAGATACCCATGGTGTCGATGGGGATTCAGCAAGCATAACCATCGCTACGGCAATCATCAGTGCGCTGGAGGAAATTCCGATTCGTCAGGATCTGGCGATGACCGGTTCACTCTCTGTGCGTGGAGAAGTATTGCCGGTTGGTGGAGTCACTGCCAAGATCGAGGCAGCAGCCAAGAGCGGCGTGAAAACGGTCCTCATTCCAAAGGCCAATGCTCAGGATGTTCTGTTGGATGATCAGTTCATCGGTGAGGTGGAGGTCATCTCAGTCGATTCTCTTGATGAGGTGATGGAACATGCCTTGGTCACCACCGATAGTAAGCCTGGGCTTGTTGAGCGTCTATCCAAGGTCATTGACAAATTCACTCCTGAACTACCAGGTTCAGGACCGCAATCGGCGTGAACTTGCTATTCAGGTCCATCTACATCCGCCTGCTTTTGATAGAGTACAGCGGATGTGTTGAAAACAGAATTTGCTGGAGCAGGACTCATGGGAGATGGTCCGTCAGCCAGTAAGGGCTCCCTGTTGGTGGTCACTCTCGTCGTCATTGTCGATATGATTGGTTTTGGAATCATCATCCCATTCCTTACATTCATGGTTGACCATCTGGCCGGACCAGAAGCAGATAAGGGAATCTGGGTTGCTGCTCTGATGTCAGCATATGCTGGGGCGCTTTTCCTGTTCTCATCGTTCTGGGGCAGCTTGTCTGACCGCTATGGGCGCAGGCCGATACTGATGATTGGTTTGGCCGGAAACACTGTCGCCTTCGTTGTCTTCGGACTTTCTACAACTCTCTGGATGGCATTCTTCGCTCGATTGATGGGGGGATTGTTCAATGCCAATATTCCTGTTGCACGAGCATACATCGCAGATGTCTCAAAGCCAGAAGAGGTTGCGAAGAGACAGGGATTGATAGGTGTTGCATTTGGAATCGGATTCACGATCGGACCCGCATTGGGAGGCTGGTTGTCCAGACCTGCAGCATGGAATTGGACGGATGTTTTCGTCAATACCATTTTTGATACTCATCCATATCTACTGCCGTGTCTGCTTTCATCTGTACTCTCATCTGTGGCCCTTATCTTGGCTTTGAAGTGGCTACCTGAGAGTCTACCTCCTGATTCAAGAACCACTGCGCAGGTCTCTTCGCCTATGGTGGAATTGAAGAGAAAGGTCGGTGATATCAGATTGTTGTTGAAGCGCCCAGTCATCAGTCCTTTATTGTGGAGTGGGATGTCATTCTGGATAGGTTTCACCATCATGCATGTTGTTTTCATTCTCTTCACAATGATGCCAGCCAGTTCAGGTGGGTTGAGTTTCAGTGAATCAGATAATGGAATCGTATTTGCTTTCATAGGACTTATCGGGATGGTCACTCAAGGTGGTTTGATCGGGCCACTGACCCAGAGATTCGGTTCCAGTCGCTTGATTGCTGCAGGTCTATTGATCGCAGGTCTTGGCCTTGCTGCTATTCCACACATCGATATCGGCTTTGCTTGGACTGGAATGTTGGTGACTTCGATTCTCATCGCATTTGGAAATGGATTGTTCACACCCAGTAACATGGCGATGTTGAGTAATCATTCTGCAGCTCATGAGCGTGGCCTCGTGATGGGTGTTTCGGAGAGCCTTCGTTCACTATCAACGTTGACCGGAGTCTTGATTGGGGGAATAGTATGGGATATGACTTGGAACAGTTCTGGTTTCTTCACCTATCATACTGCATTCTGGCTGTGTGGAATATTCTCCGTGTTTGCAGCATTCATTCATATCACTGGAGGTGCTTGGAATGCTGAAGACCCGGCATTGCTGGGTAGAGGAGTTGAAGCGGAATGATCACTCCGATGATAGTCTGCCACGGTGGTGCTGGACATGGTGCCAAGGATCAGCCTGGAGTGGACGAGGCTGCAGATGCAGGCTGGAGAGTCCTGGATTCTGGAGGAAGTGCACTTGAAGCAGTCATGGCCGCTGTTGAATTGATGGAGAACGACCCGCGCCTCAATGCCGGTACAGGTGGCAGACTCCGTTCAGACGGCAGCGTACAATTGGATGCGGCAGTGGCGACCAGTGAAGGTGGACTCGGTCTGGTGATGGCGATTGAGGATACTCCGAATCCGGTCAGGGTTGCTGCAGATGTTCTTGACGAGGAATTCCATGTTCTAGCAGGTCGAGGGGCAAGGGAATATGCTGATCGGAGAGGTCATGTCAAGGCTTCAGTGCAGGGGAGTTCTCGACCAAGTGACAGTGACACTGTAGGTGCTGTTGCGCGCGACGCTCAAGGCAGACTCGCAGTCGCTTCTTCAACTGGTGGATGTAGTGGTCGACCGCCAGGTCGAGTCGGAGACACTCCGATGTGGGGTTCGGGATTATGGTGCGATGATGGCATTGCAGTCGCAGCAACCGGTATTGGTGAAGAGATAATGTTGCAGATGCTCAGTCACCGAGTTGCGCAAGAATGCAAGCAATCCGGAGAATTGATGAGCGCACTACAATGGGGGCTTGAATTATTTGAAGAAGAAATCGAGGTTGGGTTGATTGCAATCACCATGGATTCGGGTGTGGGTCTGGCCAATACCAAGATGCCATGGGCTCTCAGGGAGAGTGCAGGAACATCATCATCACCCCATGATGTTTAGGGATATGTTTTGAACGCGTCCGGTAATGGAGTATCATGAGCGAGGCGCAGATTGACTCGGTGCAGTTTGCGAGACGCTTGGGTATCATCACCAATTTCTGTGTCTTATTGGCTCTGCTGATTTTCGCAGCCATCATGCTTGAGGATGTGCTTAAGCCATTCATCATCGCCTTGGGTGTTTATTTCATTCTCAAACCTGGAGCAGATGCTCTCAACAAGACTGGTTTCAATCTATACCTCTCATATTTCACGGTCCTGATGTTGTTCCTCCTCCTTCTTGTCAGTAGTGCATACTACTCCTATTCGCAGATCAGTGACCTGATGGATGACGAGGACAAGATGGCAGAATACAACAGTAATCTGGAGGAGAGATATCTTGATCTCAAGGAATCAGCGATTTTTGGTTCAGCATTCAATGATACTGATGAGGAGAACATGACGGTCAACGACCATCTAGTTTCCTTCGGTTTGATAGATGAGGGCGAAGAAGTGAGTGACCTCTTTGGTCAGGTCCTGGGCTTCATCGGTGGTTTAGGGACTACCGCAGTGACGGTTTTGTTCTTCCTGATGTTCATCATTTTCGAAGCAGGCCTTCTACCCGGTAGGATATCTGCAGCATATCCCGGCGAGGCCAATGAGAAGATAAACGCGGTACGTGCAGATATTGAGGATAGCATCAATGTCTACATCATTGTCAAGACCGGTGTAGGTGTGGGTACTGCGGGCATTGCCGGCATCATACTGGCATCGTTTGGGATTGACCTCTGGTTCCTCTGGGCCCTGCTCACCTTCATTCTGAACTATGTGCCATACATCGGTTCTCTTGTAGCGAGCATTCCACCATTGTTGCTTGGATTCATCATGCTCGACCCCGGTTCGGTGATATTCATGGGCGTTCTTCTCATCGTGAATCAACAGATATGGGGTAATGTAATTGAAACCAAATGGTGTGGAAGCAAGCTGGATATCAGCCCGGTTTTGTTGTTGATAGTTGCAGCCTTCGGATTCTGGCTCTGGGGAATCATAGGTATGGTACTTTCAGTGCCGTTCGTCGTCATCTTCAAGATCATTCTTGAGAACATCGAGCCTACTCGTCCAATAGCGATTCTGATGTCTGAACGAGCACCGAATCTATTGGAGGAATACGAGAATGCACTTGCTGACGGAGTCCTGACCACTGAGGAGATAGCGAATCTCTCCCGCATCCAGCAAAAGATGGGATTCACCGATGAAACAATGGATAAGATGGCTGGATTAGCAGCGATAAATCATGCATTGGAAACTGGAAACGTTTCAGAGGATGAGAAGGGAATGGTATTGAAGGCAGCAGAGATGGTGCTAGGCAGCAGGCATATGAAGATGCTCAAGACATCTCTCAAGGCAGGAATCATCGATGAGCACGCAATGGAAGCAGTGCAATTGATGGTCGCAAGACTCTCTCCTGAAGAAGAGGAATGAATCGGTGCTGGGCCTTGTGCTCAATCTAGGTGAAAGCAAAAGAATCAGGGTAATCTCTCAAACAGAAGTACCAATGGGTCTCCAAACAGAAGCAGTGGAATCACTGCCGGAAAAAGCATTGTGATGAGTGGAAATTTCAGACTTACCCAAGCGTTCTTTCGACCTTGTCCCTCCAGTTCCGATATCTGTCCAGCCAATTCTTCAGCAGTTGGTGTCCTACGCGGTGGGCGCGTGCGGCTGTGAACGATGGTACTTCCATCAGGCATTTCCATTACTCGATCAAGTAACCACACGTGCTTCTGCGGAATCACTTTCAAAGGCATCTTCAACGAGTGCCATGCCATCCTCAAATCCTTGAGCCCTCTCAAGTCCCCTCGCTTGATATTGATGAGCATCAGGATGAAAGGAAGGACGAGGAAAGACAGCCCTCCCCATATGAATAGGGAAATGACTGGAGGGGAACGTATTCCCGCACTGCTGAATTCCCATATCGGACTCAGGGTATACCATGAAGGCAGCAGCATGGCTACCCACATCATGGCCTTGGCATCTGCTCCACCGTGCAATAATCGCAGCCTCCAGGCGAATTCGAAAAGCAGTACCATAACCAGTGCAGTCATGACTTCAAACCACAGAATCATCTGTTCATCGGCACTTCCATCGAACAAGGGTGTAAGTCCAGTGCTGGCATATTGAAGACCTCCTACAACGATACCCGCGATGCCGAGAATGTACCATGATGCAACCGCTATATCCAATGGATTTCCAGAGCGGATATCAGATAGAGTGGGGCGTCCAATGACAGAGACCGAGGCATATGCCAGAACTCCAGCAGCACTGGCATAGATCGTCCAGTCGGCTTCTCGAATCAGAAATTCAAGCACCCAAATGAAAATCAATGGCTTTGACCACGCGATCCAGTGTTCATTTGCAACCCTTCGTTCCACCTTATCCATCCAAGCTGCATAGGCGAAACATCCTATGAGAGTGAGCCAGCGAGCATACCCCAGAATATCGATGGGTGCGAGTTGCATTGCTGAGCCGTGGCGGCAATCGACTTAAATCACACATGGTCCCAGCCCAGCATACGGGATGTAATGAGGGATGGAACATGTCTACCGATATCGAAACCAAGTTGCAGCAGGTTGCTACCGTGATAAATCAACTCGATGACCCTAAAGTTCCTCGAAATATTCGAAAAGGAGCCAAAGATGCTGTTGAGCAGTGGTTGCTCAATACCAACAAGCAGATCGATGTTCGAATTGCGATAACACAGAACAAATTGGAAGAGTTGTATGAGGATCCAAACATCCCACCGGAGTTCGGCACTTTGATTCTACAGATCAATACCGCATTGGAACAGATGCTTGGTGAATTGTTCTGAATTCAGACATTCAGTTCTTTTCACACTCATTCTGAGTATACTCACCATGAGCCACTCAAGGTGATGAATCAAACAGTGCCCCTTCGCTCAATGTTCTTTGGGCGCAGACCTTTGTAACCACAGCGTCGGCACGAAGAGGCACGAACTGCATTGCGAGCATTGCAACGCATGCATATCTTCCTATGCAGCAGGCGAGCCTCTGCTTCCGGGAATCGTGCCATGGGGCGGCCGACCTGCTTTCCCTCTTTAATCACACCGCCTCAGAATCGTGGCATACAGGAGGCAGGCACAAGAACCGAGAGCGAAGTGGGGTGTTGATGCGAGTGGTCAGGATGCCCGGTATCCACCATGATGCCAATGCGACTCTGGTCGTCGGTAGTCAGGGTGCCGTACTGATAGATGTAGGAACTTCATGGTACCAATTACTCATTCAGGAACGAATCGTTGGTCAACTGAAGGGAGTTGAAGTGCTTGATGCGATATTATTGACCTGTCGAAGATTCAATCATTGTGGAGGGGCAGACTTCATTGCATCTAAATTTGGAGAGTCTGAAATTTTCATCGAGGCTGGAGCCGCATCAGCACTCGCAATGGGAGATTTCGCCTCGACTGGAGCGGGACGTTTCGATTCAGACATGCCCCCCACAACCACAGAATCCGTGGTCGATGG
This sequence comes from uncultured euryarchaeote, assembly GCA_937897005.1. Classification (GTDB taxonomy): domain Archaea; phylum Thermoplasmatota; class Poseidoniia; order Poseidoniales; family Poseidoniaceae; genus UBA226. Next base: position 5,183 of record CALCOQ010000346.1, on the reverse strand, counting down.
GCAACAATGGAATCTTGGCGATTGTATTGTTGAGGCAATCTCTTTGCCCGGACATACTGGAGATGGGATGGGATATTGGTTGCCCGATCAGAAAATTGCAGCGGTAGGCCCCCTCATACCGAGGATGGAGAATCCTTCTCGGTGGGATATGATGGGAGGGAATCTACCCGATCTGGCAGATAGTATGGAGATACTTCTCGATCTGGAGTTGGAGATGTTGATTCCAGCATATGGAGACGCCATCGTCGGACAGCGTTCGGTCAGAACGGTTCTCAATCGGCATCTAGCCTTCTTTGAAGAATGTATCAGCAATGATGGTTCCCCTCCAGAACATTGGGCAAGGCCGTCGCAGATGTCGACTTATCATACTCCAAGAACTGCTTGGCCGAGTGTGGTTGTTGAGGAGGAATGATATCATCGATGTTCAGTACTGTTCTATCGAAACCGTGAATCGCCATCAATCGTGTTCCATCGAGATGGAAAAGTTCCACCTTACGTTCACATTCAACCACTGATACGATTTTTTCAAGCGAACTCAATGGTCTGATGTTCAAGACCTCTTGTTCTGCCAACACCAGATGTCCGTACCCTTCATTGAAAACAACATGTACTGCATCTGGCGGACGTTCCAGTCTCAGTGATTGGATGATTGTCAATGCAGGTAACCTAAGAAACATCACAAGCCCTTCAGAACCGAACAGCAGAATTCCACCAATCGAACCCTGAGGGCCAGGACAGATGCACGAATTCACAATATCCTCGCCGAAATCCAGTCTCGTTGAGATGCCTCTTTTTGGGACCCAGAACATCTCAGAACTATTCAGTTCCACGTTTCCCATAGGGGTGTTGATAGTCAACATGTAGGTATCTCATACCTCAAGATATGCTATGTTTTCGGAGGCCCGACAGTGAAAGTGTAAGTGTCAATATTCTTTGTCATCCTTGGTTTCTTTCTTGTAAACCCGATAACAAGGTTTGCATACCTTCACTCTACCTTTGCTCTCAGAGAATGAACCATCACCCCAGATGTCTTGAACATCGATTCGCGAGATTGAACGTCCACCAAGGCTTTTGTCAGCCCAGCCTTGACAGGATCTTATTCCACAGGGCAATTCACCGGTCTTGGCAGCCTTCTTCTTGTCACTGCTTTCGCCGCGTGCTTCCTTGTGCTTCCGTTCCTTTGCCTTGAAGCCCATGTATCTCTCTCCTCGTCACCGTTCATCAATCAATCGGTCTTGTCAATGGTCGCATCTCTGTCTGGCCCTACTCCAACTGAACTGACAGGGACTCCTAGCAACTGCTCGATATGCTGTATGTATCTCTGAGCGCCGTCAGGTAGTGCAGAATAGCCGCTGCCCTCCAGTGATGCCTTGTCGGCGAGTTTCAGCCACTCGTCGAGTTCCAAGGCCTTGAATCCTGGGAGGTTGATGAGAATCGGTTTGCAACGAGTCAATTCAAAGGAACTTGCCGGCATCTCATGAATCTCAACTCCATCGAGTTCATAGCCCACGCAAATGGAGATTTCATCCAATCCTCCAAGCACATCCAATTTGGTCAACGCCAGACTGGTGAATCCATTGACTCTCTGGGAATGCCTCAGTGCCACTATGTCCAGCCAACCACAGCGGCGCGGCCTACCGGTGGTGGTTCCGAATTCGTGTCCAACCTTACCTAGATGTTCACCAACCCCATCAAACAATTCTGTGGGAAATGGTCCATTTCCGACTCTCGTGGTATATGCTTTCACCACCCCAATCACCTCGATGACATGCCCGGGGTGGATTCCAGCACCATGAGTTGAATTTCCTCTACAGGTGACCGATGAAGTCACGAATGGGAAGGTCCCTTGGTCGATATCCAACAGGCATCCTTGGGCCCCTTCCAACAATACCTGCTGCCCGGTTGAAAGTGCGGTGTCCACCATGACACCAGTATTCTTGATGGCATGTGCGTACTTTTCGTGTATCCAGGCAATGTCTTGAGCCAATTTTTCTGCATGTCCATCAGTGGAAAGACCGAGATAGTTCAAAGTCTTCATCTGGCGTTCTGCCAGACCATCCATTGCTGCGGTATCATTCAATAATTCACTGATGTCTGCAAAGCGTAGTCCTACTCTGTTGATCTTGTCTGCATATGTTGGCCCTATACCCCGGCCAGTGGTTCCAATCTTCTTGTCAAGACCATCTACGCTGCAATGGAATGGAAGAATGACATGTGCCCTATTGCTTATATGGAGTCGAGAACCAAGTGGATTCTCGCCAGTCTCGGATTCCCATCGTTCGAGTTCTTGCATCAAAACCCAGGGGTCGATCACCATGCCATCTCCAAGTACCAGTTCACAGTCCTGCCGAGTGATTCCACTTGGAAGCAGATGTAACTTGATCGTACGCTCACCCAGCACCACTGTGTGTCCTGCATTGTTGCCGCCTTGGAATCGCACGACCCAATCTGCACTACCAGCCAGACGGTCAACCAGTTTGCCTTTTCCTTCATCGCCCCATTGGGCACCGAGAACCACGGTCGCAGACATGGGAACAGTTCCAAACGGAGCGGCGCAGAAAGCGCATGATGAACATTCGCTCGCGCTCAAATCCTTTTCCTCGGGGTTGGGGACATTGTTTCCAGAGCTTGAGAAACGATGCAAAATGACGGATACTATAAATAGTAGTTCCGACTACTAGTTAACTCGGAGTTGAGTAATATGGACATGGATGAGAAAAGCAGAGAACAAGAGAAGAAAAAAGATAGGAATGGAACCTTGGGCGCAGCACGCCCCTCCCAATCGCGAAGAACAACTGGTCAGACAGGACCTTGTGACTCTTGCGGTGCCACTGAATGGATCCAGGACGATAACCGTGGAGAAGTCCATTGCGGTTCTTGTGGTCTTGTGGTTGAGGATACGGTCATCGATCTTGGAGCGGAGTGGACCAACCACAGTGACGGCAACGACAGAAGCCGTGTGGGCTCTCCAGTCAACCTTGCACTTTCAGACAAGGGACTCAATACCGTGATCGACCGAAAAGACCTGTGGGGTGGACGTGCCAGCAGACATGGTATGAACAGCCGAGCCCAGCGCGACTGGAGAAGGCGTGTGGTTCTCGATGAACGTTCCAAGAACAGGAACAGTAGAGAACGTAATCTCGTTGAAGCCATGAAGTTCATTCGAGACAGAGGAGATCTTCCGCCAGCACTGGAGCAAGCAGCTGCTGAACTTTACCGTAAGGCGATTGAAAAGAATCTGGTGATGGGAAGAAGTATCAGAGGTGTCGCTGCTGCATGTGTTTACTTGACAGCAAGAGAAGCCAACCTTCCGCGAAGGATTGAGGATATTGCAGAATCATTCGACATGTCCAAGACGATGGCTCAGAAGGAATTGCGAAGAACGATTCGCTTGGTCTCTCGAAATCTAGGTCTGCACCACGTCAGTGGGCCTGCAGAGTTCTTGGATAAGTTCGCCAATGACCTGGCTCTTAGACCCGAGGTCCTCGGTGAGGCTCGTTATCTATGGGATAAGGTTGGGCAGATGGGTGAATGGCAAGGTAAGCGCCCTTCGGGTGTCGCAGGAGCCATACTCTACAAGGCAGCTCAGATGCGGGGCCAGCCACGAACCCAGGCAGATGTCTGTGAGGTGGCAGGTGTGAGCGAGGTCACTCTCCGAGGTCTGTTGAGGATTCTCGAGGCCATGCTGAAAGCACTGGGAGAGGCAAGCGAAAATTGAGACTGTTTGGCACGCAGGTTCAGATCAATCATCATCAGTTCCACTGATACGCGTCTCGATCTGCATCAATTCAGTTCCGATCTTGTCTCTCTCTTCGTCTTCCAATTCTTCATTCTCGAGTTGTACACGTAGTTCATCAGCGTGTTTTCGAAGTACTGCCCGTTCTTCAGCCCTCTTGGCTTGATGCTTCGCATCCTTGCGTCGAGCTTCTTCCTGACGCTTCTCCTTGTCTTCTTGCGCCTTCTTCTCATCGGCTTTCTTCAAGCGCGCCTCCTCTTCGTCATCGGCGGTATCGTATTTGAGTTGCATATGCGGGTATGGAATCTCGATGTCTTCTTCTTTGAATCTCCTTAGTATTGCGGTCTGTACCTGGTCCCTGGCAACCCATTCATCACCATAATCTCCGACCCAACAGTTGACTCTGAAAATCAGTCCAGATGGCATCATCTGGGTGAATAGAATTACTGGTTCTGGATCTGATAATACCAGTTCATTCTCTTCGATGATGTTCCTTATCACGGTCTTCACGTGTGGGGGTGATTCATCATATCCAACCTCGACATCAATCTTTAGATTGACTCTGCGAGGAGCCTCAGTTGGTCCTCCTTTGGCATAATTAGTGACCACTGTGGTCGCCATTGTCTTGTTTGGGACGATGACGAGATGTTCACTGCTGGTCTTGATCTTGGTCGAGAGGAAACCGACATCAACCACGGTTCCAATCAGCAAGTCAACCTGTATCTTGTCTCCCACTTCATACGGTTTGTCAATCATCAACTGGGCAGAGATGATGAAGTTGGAGGCAGATTCTTGCATTGCCATTCCGATGACCAGCGAGAAGATGGTCAGAGAGGCCAATGCAGCGGTTATATCCACTTCCAGATGTGCAAGTATCAACAATACAGCTGAACCCCAGATGAAAACCTTCGTCAGTCCGATGATGATGGTGGTCCCACCTGCTAGTCCGAGGTCTGCCTTCTCATCCAGTTTCTCCAATGCCGGAGGTAGTACCATCGAGGCCGATTTGGAGAGGAATTTTCCGGTCAGGAACATCAGAATCAACACGACGATAGTCGCCATGGTCGAAGCGATCATCGAACTACCATCGATGGCCCAGATGACAGTTATGTACAGTCCAAGCAGGAATGTGGCATAGTTCAGGAGTGGCGCTTCTAATGCCATGATGTCATCATCCCAATCAGAATCGGTCTTTCCAACAACCCATTTCGAGGGGGTCCAGATGAGGATTCGAACCATTACTGCACCGAGGACTGAGAAACCGATTCCTACCAGTAACTTCTGCCAAGTATCTAAAGCATCGAGAGAGGCGATTGTATCATCCATCCATTCCCACATGAACTCTCGTCTATGCCTCGCTTTCATCAAACCTTTGTCTGCATCCCTTTACGCAATCAACAAAGAGTGGAGGCATTTCGGAAGGCCTGCGGGCGCTTAGCTCAGTTGG
>CALCOQ010000345.1 GCA_937897005.1 uncultured euryarchaeote | reverse complement strand
CATCGTTCTGCTGATGCTACTCGGCCTCTTCCTTGGTTATGGTGACTTCTTTGGACTTGGAAAAGAAGAAGCGATTCTCATCGCATTGGTTGGGACCACAGTATTCGGTAGTGCAATCTCCATGTCTGGTACAGTCGTCGCCGATTACAAGAACAGTCTCTACATCGGCAATCGACCTTACCACATCTCCAAGGGCAACATCATGGGTGTTGTTCCAGGCGCAATTCTGGGTGCCGGAATGGCCATTTTCCTATCGGATCTTCTCGCCAATGGTCAAATCGATCTATTGGCACCACAAGCGAACGCCTTTGCCGGTTTCACTGTGATGCTCGCAGAAGGTCAGGGCAGCATCTCCGCTCTCATACTCGGATTCCTGTTGGGTGCCTTCATCGAATGGGTCACGGGCATGGGCACCTCATTCGGACTGGGCATGTATCTGCCGACCCCCTTCACCTTCCCGATGATGATTGGTGGTGCAGGGCGTGATTGGTGGCAGGCCAACCGCCTCGACCCTGTCATCGACGAGATTCGTGAACAGGAGGGGAGTGCCAAGGCCGAGAAGAAAAGGGCCCTTCTCCTACTGACCACATTCATGATTGCTGCAGGTGCATTGACAGGCGAGGCATTCTTCGGTGTCGAGTCTGCAATTCTCGCTGTCATCGATGAAACGGCTCTGGTCACGATATTCGGCGGGGCTTATTGGATTGCTCGATTGATTGGATTCGTACTCATCAACGTCATCATCTTTGGTGGCCTATATTGGCTGTTCAAGCGCGCTGGCATCATGGGTCGATCGGCCACCGAGTCGTGAGGTGTTTTTTTGCAACAATCCCGGGCACCCCCGGTCCATGCTTGGATTATCCTTGGCATTGCAGTTCTGGCGGTATCCAGTGCCGGTGCAGTATTCATGCTGATGTCGGACGTTACACCATTGCTCCGGGCTTCATGGCGCCTCCAAGCCACATCAATTGTACTGCTTCCATTCTTCATTTGGCAACTCAGGAATGAATCGTTTGATTGGAATCGGAACACTTTCTGGATCATCCTTGGCTCAGGGATTTGTCTTTGGATTCACTTTGGTAGTTGGGTATGGTCATTGGATCATACATCACTGACTCATAGCCTACTTTTTGTTACCGCTCACCCCCTCCTGATAGTCACTGGAATGGCTGCGATACGAATGCAGCCACACAGGTGGGAAATATGGGGTGCATTCATCGGTGTGTTTGGAGCCATCCTCGCAGTCCAAGATGCTGGTTCAGGTTCGGTGACTTTGATTGGAGATGCTGCCGCATTCTTGGGTGCCATCGCTATCGTCGGATATCTTGCCGCTGGCCGTCATCTCAGGGGTGAGAAACAGATGCCCCTCTTCCTCTATGCTTTTCCCGTGACTGCCATTTCTGCCATATTACTAACTTTTCATGCTATATTCGCAGAGAATGCAACACTAGATTCTGCCATTGTCGATACTTCTGTATTAGGTTGGACTGATGCATCGTGGATGCTTCTTGTTGGATATCTGGCTCTAGGCCCTGGACTTGTAGGTCACACTGGCATCAATGCGAGCCTCAGATGGTTGCCCCCACTTGTCATTTCAGTTAGCGTTGTAATGGAACCTCTTCTAGGAGGTCTGCTAGGATGGATATTGGGAGTTCAAGCCGTGCCCAACATATGGACATGGGTCGGTGGACCCTTCATGATTATCGGCACAGCACTCGCT
>CALCOQ010000344.1 GCA_937897005.1 uncultured euryarchaeote | reverse complement strand
GGACAGTGGATTTCGAATCCACCGCAATACCGGGCTATGCGATCTCGGCTTGTTGGCTGCGGCTGATGCGCGCTGGTCATAAGAGTGATGCCGTAGGCATACAGCATGCTCGTGGGCGTGCTCAACCAAGGTCAGAGAGACGAGCTGGTCATCGATAAGCCAACATCAGTGATTGAAATCCTTGAGATGCTGAACATTGCACCATCAACAGTTCTGGTCATCCATGGAGATAATGTGATTCCTCAGAATGCGGTCATCTCAGGAGATACTGAACTGGAACTGATCATTGTTTCATCAGGAGGATGAAATCAGACGAGAGGAACCGGAACGGTTCTTCTTGGCTCTCAATATCACTTGCCCACCGGCATTCACAGCAACCGCGAATCCATGAGCCTCCACCACCTGTCCGCGCTGTGGTTCTCCCTCGAGAAGCATGGAATGGATTTTATCGTCCCAACCTTCGACAGGAATCACTCCGGTATCATCGACCAGACGGGTCCCCCATTTCTTTGAGTCACTACCATCAGCCCTGATGAATTCACGATGATCGAATGAAAAAGCAAGTCCTCTTACCGAGACCTCCATCGTTTCGATATCAGCCATCAGGCAATCTCCATCCTCTCGTTCTTCGGCTGCTCTGATAGCACCGCCTCTGCCGAGTCTGAGGCGTTTCATCCAATTCATTCCCTTCTTCACGACGCCTCCGGTGGCATTGAACAATCTCAGACCCATTCCCTCCTCCCAATCAGGAAGTTCGACTTCATCGTCAAGGACCACGTTGACCTGGCCTTCTTCCATATGTAAGGTGAATTCGCGCTTGCGTATCCCCGCATTGAATGGAAACTGTAACTCCTCACTCAATCTGAATGCTCGACCCCATGCGGTAAGGCGGGGATTGATGTCCTCGATAGAAATGAATCCAGTCTCTGCACTTGGCAGTGAAATCGGCCCTGAACGGGAACATACCGTGACGAAATCGCAATGGGTACAACGAGTCAGCGGATGTAGGTCATCACCAGCCGGAACTCCTCCAGCGGAGAATTTTCGGAAAGATGCTGGCTCAGCTGGAAAATCATCGATGATGACATCTTCCTCCTGTGTGGAATCCCAGGCTTCGCGCAACTCATCTCCAATCTCAGACAACTCATCTGCGCTCGGTACAGGGATTGATTTGCGTACACCTGCACCCAGATACCATATCTCCAGGCCGGAGGGTGGCTGCTTCTCATGCATGTCCCACCATAGCCATGCATAGGTACGCATCTGCTTGATGTAATCACCAGAACGGTCTCCTGCCCCGACGCTGGCCTTGATGTCGATGATACGGATTGCACCATCCCAGCGGTAGACCAGATCATATTCTCCTTGGAACCAGTGTTCTCGATGGATGCAGGTCAGGGAGAAATCATCAGCATCAGGGTCGACGAACCAAGGTCGTGCCAATTCCCAAGCCTCGACCCATGAAACACTGCCATCCTCCTTGGCAGCGGGATGCGGCTTGTCCCATTGATATGGAAATCCATCAGGTGCAGGCCATTCAGCTCTCGATGAACCCGAACGCCATGTCTGTATTGCCGGACCACCGCCATTCTCGAGACATGATGCAACCTCCTCCATGTGAAGTTCTATTCCTTTCAACGCCATATTGAGGGCACGCTGCCCATCACTCCGTGTGAATTCATCGAAATCACCCACCTTGTTGGCATCTTTATCCCATTCCTCGGCTGCTTGACGCCAGCATCTATCGAAATGGACTCGTAGGCGGGCGGATGCCCAAGCAAACAATTCATTTCTGCTCATAGGCCAATCCGCTTTGCCAAGAGTCTCACATTCTGGCCCTCGCCAACCCTCCTCTGTGCGCGAAGGTCGTTTCACAGGCTGAAGTTCTCCGCCTGCCCAGGTTGGTGTTTCGACCTGAAGTGGACTGTCCAACCATTCAGATTGTCCATCGGCAGGAACCAGTACTGCAGATTCTCTGAGAGTGCGACAAACAGCAGCCTCAACCGCTCGCCCCATCGCCAATATCGGTGGCGATGATCCTCTGAGCCCCTGTTTGTATCTGTGGTACCACTGTCTTTGACAATTCACCAACATCGCTGATTGAGTATGTGAAAGCCGCTTGAAGGGACCTATCGGGTCGTCAGGTTGAGGATGGTTGACCGGCATACGCTGTGTTCGACAGCCATGACATTTGAATGATGGGATTCATCTGACTGAATCGGGCAACTCTTCAGATGGATTCCAATCCCTGTCCCTGACCTCTATCCGAGTCCCACGTGGCGAGACCCTGAGTTGTGGTAGACCTGCCCTCCATCCAAGTTCTCCACCGGTGAGCAGGATTCGGTCTCCAACACTGATGTCTGAGAATGTCTCAGTCATCCCCCATCCGAAAACGACAGACTCAATGGTATGGTGACCATCCCAGAGATGGAAGGTCACCATTGTCCAAGGCTTACCATCAATCCTCATTCCGTGAGCGGTTCGACGACTGACCACCAAGCCATCGACATTCGCACGCGTCGGTAATAGACCGATTCGTGTGATCTCGATATCTGTTGCTTCATCTATGGGTATCAAAGTGCTTCGTGAATCGAGATAGAGACGTGAAGCACCACGCCAGACGCCAGGAGCAGCATTGAAGACCAACCACGGACCATCCGCTACTTCACGCAAAGAGAGACAAGTCCCTGGAGCCATCTCTTCGAGCACGACACTGGCCTGCCCTCCACTGCTCAACACAGCTCCGTGGACCGGCTCGCCATAGTGATTTGACATCGGGCCCCATTTACCACCTAACTTTCCAGACACATTGAGACGACTTGGGATTGCAGAGATTGGACTTGCTGGTTCTCTGGGTTGCAATCGCTCCACTATCTCATCACGTGACAATCCCGCCATCCTATCGGGCAAAAAGGAATCAAGGCCATCCTTGCGCAATTCATCTGAAACCTCGCTGCAGATGAAGCGTGCGTGGCAACGCCTGCAGGTCTCTTCAGGCCCCTCATCTTTCCAAGATGCGGGCTCAGCGACAGGCCAGGTTGAGGAATCTCCATCTGCCGCAGTCATCTGTTCCCATATCGAATGCAATTCCTCATCCTTCTGCTCCAGTTCCTCCTCACTCCAAGGTTCCACCTCAACGAGAGTGGATGAACCAAGATACCAGCCCTCCAGACCACTGACCTCAGAAACCAGAGGCTCATCCGCTCGGGTCCTCAGATAGAGCCACTGATAGAAACGCAGTTGGGCTGCAAGACCGGCTGACCAGCCACTGCTACCGTCACCTGACTTGATGTCAACCACCCTGGCTTTCCCATCCCATCTGAGAAGGAGATCGAGTTCGCCCGCTGCCCAACCATCTGGGTGGTAGAGTCTTTGCGGCTGCCAGACACGCGGGTCCTTGACCCATGGTCGGGCGATTCGCCATGCCTCTGCCCAACCAACCTCTCCCTCTGGTGAGTTCTTTGACGCTTCTTCCACATTATTGAGAGCCAGTTTCAAAGAATGTCCTGGAACCTTGTCTGGAATGGGGAAGCGGGGTTCTCCTGACCATCTTGGAGCAGTTACGAAATGAGGGTCGCCATCCGCCCTCCATCTATCGAGATGCGGCCCGCCTTCTGCCTCGAAGCATGCTTTTACTTCCGTTGCTTGGAATTCGATTCCCGCTTTGAGTAATTCCTCCACTTTCTCCTGGGTGATCTCACTCCATTCCCTGTCCGCTCTCTTGAATGGCGCTTTAGCCCACTCTTCAGCCCCCAGTTCAATCACTAATTCTGCACTTGCAGAGACACGTGCCAACAGATATTCCTTGATTTCAGCAAGACTTTCTGGTTCCTCGACATCCTGCGTAGTTTTCAGTGACTGTCCTCGACGATGAGCCACCCATGAAGGAGTTGCATCGAGTGCCTGATGACCCGGGTCCTCCATCAATAGACCAACCATCGCTTCCTCGACGATGATACCGAGTATCATCTCTGGATTCACAGGGCCGGATAAGCCTTGTTTTGTTCGATGGAACCACTGCCGTGGACACCTCTGCCAAGAGACCAGGCCACTCGCCGAGATGCGCATCCGGCTACGCCCAACAGGGCCTCCAAGTGGCGGAGTTCCGACTGGCATGGTGTCCTCACGAATCAATACCAATCATCAATCCGCCGGCTATCAGGTTCACTCAATATTCTATCAAAGACTAAAACCGGTGGGCGAGAGGCCTCAACGGGAACAGCGATGTGCGGCATTATCGGCATCGTCGCCACCGTGGACTCCAAGGTGGCACAACTCATCTATGATGGCTTGACCGTTCTCCAGCACCGAGGGCAGGACGCAGCAGGGATTGTGACCTGTGATGGAGACAACCTGTACCAGCGAAAGGCAAACGGGTTGGTCAAGGATGTTTTCCACCAGAGGCATATGGACAGATTGCAGGGTCACATGGGAATAGGCCATGTCAGATACCCCACCGCTGGGTCCTCGTCTGGAGCAGAAGCACAGCCATTCTACACCAATTCTCCTTATGGAATCAGTCTGGCCCACAATGGAAACCTGACCAATGCTCCCGAACTACGCAAGACACTGATGGATGACCTCAGACATCTCAATACCTCCAGCGACTCTGAGGTTCTGTTGAACATCCTCGCAAATGAGATTCACAAGGAGCATAAATTGATGATCGAGAAATCTGTATACCTCGATACAAATGCCATTTTCAATGCCATCTCACGGGTAAATGATCAATGCAAAGGAAGTTACGCCGTGGTGGCGATGATCTCTGGATATGGTCTGGTTGGATTCCGAGACCAGTTTGGTATCCGTCCCCTTTGCCTTGGACGACGGGTCGAAGAGGATGGAAGAGAAGAATGGATGATCGCCAGTGAATCGGTCACGATGATCTCATTGGGTTTTGAACACATCAAGGATATCAGCCCAGGTGAAGCGGTTTTCGTTGCTGCTGGAGGACAGATGTTCTCCCAACAATGTGCACAGGACCCACTGTACCGACCCTGCATCTTTGAGCAGGTTTACTTTGCAAGACCGGACTCCATCATCGATGGAATCAGTGTTCACGCTTCTCGGCTGGAGATGGGGAGGAAACTTGCCAATCGTATCGCCAAAGAATACACAGGAGAGGAGATTGACGTGGTGATACCAGTTCCCGACAGTGGAAGAATAGCGGCGATGGAATTGGCCAATGAAGCAAAGATTCCATTCCGAGAGGGATTTGTCAAGAACCGATATGTTGGACGCACATTCATCATGTCAGGACAGGACATTAGACAGGATTCCGTTCGCAAGAAACTCAATCCAATTCCACTCGAATTCAATGGTAAGACAGTTCTGCTTGTCGATGACTCCATCGTACGAGGCAATACCAGCCGCAAGATCGTGCAGATGGCGAGAGATGCGGGAGCAAAGAATGTCCTGTTTGCAAGCGCAGCCCCTCCAGTCATCTACCCGAATGTGTATGGAATCGATATGCCTGCCAAGGGAGAATACATCGCTCATGGCAAAAGTACCGAAGAGATATGCGAATCCATTGGAGCGGATTGGCTGATCTACCAGACCTTGGAGGACCTGATCGAATCATGCTCGAGTGGCTCCCTCGGACTGACCCAGTTCGATGCATCATGTTTTGATGGAAACTATGTGACTGGAGATATCGATGATGAATATCTACTCGCCTTGGAAAAGGAGCGAAACGATGGTGCCAAGATAAGACGACACATGGACGATGAGATTCTCGAGATCCATAACGAGGAGTGATACCTCCAGAGGCGAGCCAGATGGCTGATGAACAACAATTCTGGGCACTTCGGTTCGGTGAACTGGGGCTCAAGTCAGCCCCGGTCAGGCGGAATTTTGAGCGGGTTCTTCGAAACTCGCTTGAACGTGGAGCAATTGCCAATGGTATCGATCTGTTCCTTGAACGCTCAGATAATCTGATGTTAGCATCATCTTACGGTAAGAAGGAAATCATCGAAGGGCTGTTGAGACGCTGCTTCGGACTGGTTGGTGCTGATCCAGTCACTGCAATGGAACTGGACCCACTGGTGGTGGCAATGGCGGCACTTGAAAGGGATGTGATGCGAAATGAACCGAGAACCTTCGCGGTTCGTTGCAAGAGAAGCGGGGCCAAACAAGAATGGGGAAGTCAGGATTTCGCTGGCGAAGTAGGCTACCATATGCTACAGAATGACTCGGCGCTGAAGGTTGACTTGAGCAATCCGCAGAATACCATCAGAGTGCACATGAGTGCTGCTCGGGCTTGGCTGATGGATGAAAGGGTAGCTGGACCAGGAGGACTGCCAGCGGGAGTGCAAGGTGATGTCATCGCCCGCATCTCTACACAAGATGAGTTGTTGAGCGCTTGGCAGGTGATGCGTCGTGGTGCAGGTATCGTAGCCGTTGAAGGAAGCGATGAATCTCTCCTTGCGATGCTTGACCAATGGGACCCCGGACTGTTGCAGGCAGCCAAGGGTTACCCTTCTGCATCAAGACGAAAGAGATTGGCAAAGAGAACACCTTGGGGATTCATTGGCATGTCCAGAGAAGAGGCAAAGGAATTGATTCGAGAAGACCGCCGCCGAGATACTCCTGCAGCCGAACTGAATGCTACTCAAGGATGGAGTGATAGTGAGAAGGAAGCACTGCTTTCTCACATCCAGAATCCTGATGACCAGGTCTGGGGACACGCAGGAAACGATGCTTTGTTGTCGTGGATAACCTGAAGAACGATGTCTCTGTGTACAGAGCGGTAGCCATGCCGCTCGTCATCGATCCTATCTCCACCATCGAGACCACTGCGCTTCTCACCGGCATCGCTTTTTCAGGAGATGGAAAGCGACTGGCTTGGGGTGAAAGAGAAGAAACATTCCATATCGCTGACCCTGATGGTGGCAACTCTGAACGAATAGAACTTGAAGGAGCACCTGGCCCAATCGCCGCATTATCCCAGAATAGATTCGTCATGGGAATGTCAGATGCGGACCTGCATCTGGTTTCATCCGATGGTGAAGTCATCTGGAGTCATCAGGTCAGTGGTGGATGCGATGTACTCTCTGTTTCACCCAGTGGTGGACTAATCGCTGTCATCGATGGAAGTCGATCATTGCATATGCTAGATATCCATGGACGAAGTCTCCACTCTTATGGCGCAAGTGAACTCAATCTGGTGACCGTTGACCGAACTGGAAGAACCGTTGCAGTTGCTGATGATGCTGGTGTCGTCAAGGTATTCGACCGAACTGGTGAGACCAGATTCGAGCGTCGACCCAGTTCCAATGTCGGAGAAAGAGTGACTGCAATCGCCTTCCAGCCAGATGGACATCTGGTGATTGCCAAAGAAACTCTTGGATTGGCAGGGAACAATGAAAATGAACTTGAGGCAGAATGGTGGACTCCTCTTGGGCACAGAGAGTATACTGCTGAATTATCTGCCAGATGCACAGGCATCGCCCCTCATTCACGCGGCTGCTGGTTGAGCCAGTTCGATGGCCGGATTCTCAAGGCAACCGTCAACAGCGAACCCGAACAGATCTGGCAATCATCCTATGCGATACAAGGACTGGAAACCATTGGAGATGACCTGTTGGTCGCCAGTTGGTTCCATCTGTATAGAATTCCTGACAAGAACATGGAGGACGAACCGACTTGGCAGATTGAACATGCTGGAATCGTTGAACACCTTGCGGTGAATGAAGATGGAGACCGAATCGCACTTGGAGGAGAGGACCAGAATGACTACACCGAATCTGAGCCAATTCTAATCATCGACGCAAATGCTGAACCAAGGGAAATGGAGATCAATGTCCAGGAGGACCCGTGGACTGCTGACCTTGACATGGGAGAGGTTGTGAAGAAGGAAGAAACAGATATCTATGCAGATGACCTTTCTTCAATCTCCGACCTATTGACCGAAGACGAGAGGAAACAGATGGAGACAGGTGGTGATACATCCTCTGAATCAGCCCTGCTTTCCATGTTGAGTGGAGATATCGAAATGGAAGAAATGGCAGGAGAAGACTTCTCTGCTGATATTCTACTCTCAGGTCTGGAGGGCGAAACCAAGGCTGCCAACATCCCTCCAGTCTCCAACGCAGGAGATGATCAGAAGATATCAGCTGAGGATGATGAGGCTGCGGTGGTCCTTCTTGATGGCAGCGAATCATTCGACCCAGATGGCACAGTAGTGTCTTGGACCTGGAAGGACCGGACTGGAAACACCATTGGTGACAGTGCGAAATTGAAAGTCAAATTACCCAAGGGAACACATCACTTTGAATTGACTGTCAAAGACAATGATGGAGCCACCACCACAGACACCACGACCGTAGTAATTGAATGAGCAGCACCTTTGGCGAACACCATGGCGGCGCTCATAGAGGGTTTCTTCGTCGGCCCATTACAGATGCGATGCAGTGTGGTCACTTGCCTTGAAACTGGAGATACCGTCATCATTGATGGTGGTGATGAAGCTCCACGTCTGATCGATTGGATAGATGCAGCATCTGGTGATGGACCTGATGAATCAAACATGCCAGAACTCGATATCAAGAGAAAAGTCGTTGTCCTGTTGAACACACATGCCCATTTCGACCATTCGGGAGCCATTCCCTCACTACTGGAGCGATATGGAGTCGAATGGTATCTGCATGAAGGAGACCATCACCTGCAATCCACAGCCAAACAGTCTGCGGCTCGCTGGGGATTACACGTACCCGAACCCGCATTGCCGACCAAGACATTCGAACATGGAGACGAGGTCTCATTCGGCAGTCTACACTTCGAGGTCAGACATGCCCCCGGGCATTCATTGGGAAGTGTCTGTCTCATCCTACGAACTTCTGAAGATGAACCGGATCATGCCTTTGTTGGTGACGTCCTCTTCGCTGGTGGAGTCGGGAGGACGGATATTCCGAACTCCGGCGGAGATTGGCCTCTTCTCAAGAAGAGTATAGAGGAGCAATTGTTCACTCTTGATGATAAGACGGTGGTT
>CALCOQ010000343.1 GCA_937897005.1 uncultured euryarchaeote | reverse complement strand
CTTCTTGCCGAGAGTCTTACGAGCAAGTATCTTCATCTCCTGAGACAAAGGCATTCCGTCATTGCTTGGGCGCATCTTCGGATTCTGCATGATCGATTTACGGAACACCCACATTCCCGACTGGGAGTCCTTGATTCCGTACCAGTACAACATTCTGGCAGTGAATGAAAGCATCCAATTCCCGAAACCGTGCAAACCCGACATCGAACCTTCTTCTGCCTTGGTCAAACGATGACAAGTGATGAAATCTAGGTCTTCATCGATGAGTTTCTTGACCAATTCCGGTACAACTTCTGCAGGATATGTACAATCTGCATCCATTGTGACGATGTAATCTCCCTTTGCAATCTCAAAACCGGTTCGATAGGCTCTTCCGTACCCCTTGCGTGGCTCAATATGGACGCGGGCTCCTTTCTCAAGGGCTATCTCTCTGGTTTTGTCTTTTGATTGACCATCAACAATGAGAATCTCGAGATTCTCACACCAACCCTTGGGAATTGAATCAATGGTCAAGCCAACAGCGGCCTCCTCTTCATATGTAGGCAGGATGACTGTGACCGAGATGGGAAGCGGGTCTGTCATGGATAACGCTGCGACCGACCCCGCAAGGGCCTTTGAAACCTCCCGATTGATGGTTTTACCTTTCAACAGAAGTAGAATCGCTACTGTCCGCGCTTGCCAATCGTTGAAATCATGTTCCACCTCGCAGATGTTGGTTGAGATGCACGTAGCGATAGTCTCAGGTGAATATCCACCCCGCTGGGGAGGTATTGGTTCAGTATCCTTCCATCTTGCCGCAAGCCTTGCTCGCCGAGGACACCAAGTGACTGTGATAACCCGAAAGAACAGGGGCAAGAGAGCACCACGACAAGAAGGTGTGGATGTCATAGAAGTAGGATGGGCACCCATTCCAATGCAATTCACCCGTTCATATGGAAAAAAGGCGTTGAAGGCACTGAAAACACTGCATAGACAACAACGCGTGGATGTTGTCCATCTATTGTTGCCACTCATTTCCTGGACCCGTAAGCAATACAAGACAGTGATTCGCGATGTTGCACCGATAGTTTCCACATTGAATGGCTCATGGTTGGGAGAACGTGAAGGAATGAAACTTGCAGCCAAGCACCGGGAAGCAGCCACATGGAAGAATCCGAATGATCTGGCCATTCTATTGACTGGTGGTTGGTTCTCTAGATTCGAACGTTCAGGAATATTGGAGAGCAATCTTTGTGTCGCCATATCCGAATCCACCAAGAATGAATTTCTATCTCGATATCGGCCACCAGCTGATTGGCGATGTGAGGTGGTGCGATGGGGAGTCGACGAGAAAGTCTTCCATCCACTCGACAGAGATGATGAGGACATGCAACTACAGCATGAAGAAACCCGTAAACAGTATGATTCAGCAGATGAAGCCGCACTGTCTGCAGAACCGGATACAGGCACTCCATTATTACTTGCAGTTGGTCGTTTAGTAGCGCGAAAAGGATATAGATTACTACTACGAACCATGCCAGAGATACTCAAGAAGAACCCCCATGCAAAACTGGTCATTGTAGGTAGAGGACATATGCGAAAGACATTGTTGAAACAAGCAATAAATCTCGGAATCGAGAAATCTGTATTCATCGAATCCAGTCTCTCTTTCGAAGAATTGGCTCAGCTCTACAGAAGTGCTGATCTGGTGATCTATCCCTCATATTATGAGGGTCAAGGATTGATTCCATTGGAAGCCATGGCCAGTGGAACCGCGGTTGTCACAGTCAATAACGGTCCATTGCCAGAGATGGTTGATTCAAGTGTGGGTTCTCTGTTCTCACTTGGAGATTCCAAGGATCTGGCCATGAAGGTGAATGAAGAGCTGGCTCATCCTCAACAAAGACGTGTCAAAGGATTGGCTGGACGGGACAAGATTCTCGACATATACACCTATGACCACAATGCCACTGCATACGAAAAACTGTATGAAGAAGCAAGAATCTCATGAGCCATCGAGATGAAGTCGGATTCTCTTTGCCAGAGAAGGACCGATTCCTGGGACCTTCTGCAATTGCGAGATGCTGGAGTGTTCGATTCCCTTTCGGCCTCCGAAATGACGCAACAATGCTTGTAATTTCTTGGCTCCAAGACCTTCTATCTCCTCCAACGGATCTTTCAGAGTACGCTTACCTCGACGTTTCCTGTGATATGAATTGACGAATCTATGTGCTTCGTCACGAGCATGAACGATGACCCTTCCCATTCGGTCGAGAACCAGTGGCTCTTCTCCACGCCGATGCAGAGTCTCCTCCCTCTTTGCCAACGCAGCCAATTGAAAACGATCTAAAACCCCATGCTCATTCAGCATCTCCGCTATTGTTTTCAGATGAATCTCGCCTCCGTCGAGAATCAACAGGTCAGGCCAGTCATCCTGCTTCTTCAACCAACGTTCGACCACTTCTCGCATCATTCGCAGGTCATCTTTGACATCCTGTTTGACGATGTAGGTTCGATACTCCTTCTTGCTTGGTCTTCCATTGCGGAACACGACGCACGCTCCTACCTTCTCATCACCCTGTAATTGAGCCATGTCGAAACAAACGATGTGATTCAGATTCTCCAGTCCTAGCAAGAGTGCTCCATCATCGGCAGCGCGCTTCTCAAGACTGCCAGATTGTTTTCTGCCCTGCCTTTCAATCTGCATCTCAGCATTCTGATCCGCCAACTTACGCAAAGTCGCTAAATCCCCTCGATGCGGCACCCTGACTTCCACCGGTCCACCTCGTCTTTCCTCCAACCACGCTGAAACCGAATCTACCAGAGGAGTGGGAGAGAGAATCAGACGAGGAGGTGTGCGTTCAGCATAATGCTCAGAAATGAATCGAGATACTGTTTGACCAATATCATCACGATGGACCATCACCCATGATTCCTGAGATTGGATGATTCCATCTTTGGCCTGCATCACGACCACCATCGAAAGGTCACCTCTACTGGCGAAACCAAGTGCGTCACAATCGCGATAAAAACGACTGCTGATGACCTGCTGTGAAAGGGTCTTCTGAACCGCAGCAACAAGATCTCGAACCTTGCTCGCTTCTTCGAATTGCATCGAATCCGAGAGTTCCTGCATCTCATCCACCAAGTCACTCAACAACTCCTGTGCTCCTCCATCGAGTACTTTGGCTGCAGCCTCAACCCTTGATTGATATCCAGTATTGTCGATGCATGGGGCTGCACATAGACCGATATGCATCGATAAGCATCCTTGAGGAAGTAACTCCTTGCAATCTCTGATTCCGAATTGACGACGAAACAACTGCAACATCCTCTTGGTTGCACCTGCATCTGGAAATGGACCCCATCGACGGCCACTGGCAGGTGGATTCCTGGTGTACATCATTCGCGGAGAATCCTCGTCGGTCAGAACCAGGAATGGAAATGATTTGTCATCCTTGAGCATAGAATTGTAGCGGGGTTTGTGTTCGCGAATCAATTGTCTCTCAAGGACCAACGCTTCGCTGGGATTGTTTGTTACAATGTACGATACCTCATCCGCTCCCTTCACCAATTCTGGAATCATGACCCTATCGGGATTGTTTGAGAAATATGAACGGACTCTGGATTTCAGATCCGTTGCCTTGCCAACGTACAACACTCGACCATCTGCAGTCTTGAACAAGTATACTCCCGGAGAACGCGGAAGGTCGATGCTGCTCGCAGAGACGGGCACAACTGCTCGGGAAAGGTGAACCACAAAGAACCATGCCACTACAGGATGTTCATGCTCAGCGCGTCTCAGGCCAGAGTACTTCGTTGGCTGGGGAGGTTCTCATCGAGTCTTTCAGATGCGTGGGATGTTCCAAGGGATCTCTCCCTTCCAGGTCTATCCGAAGCTCTAGGTGTGGTGAGATCAGCACTACATGCACCGATCAACACATTACTGGAAGAAGACCTCATCGTCTGTAGATTGGCTCACGTCATAGGGGGAGGTTCTCGCCGTAGAAACGTCTACCATCTGACCGAATTGGGCAGAAAGGTGCTGGACGAACTCCCAGATACCATCGAGGAGAGGCCACAACGCAGGGGTTCACTCAAAGGCGAATACCCCGAAGCGACTGAACTCAAGGGTCGCGATGAACTGATTCAAAGAATACTCGATTCAGAAAGTGATTCATTCACAGTGGTTGGAATCGCAGGTATTGGCAAGACCGTTCTAGCGAGAGAACTATCTCAACACTTGGCTAAGCAGAAGATCAACAGTAGATGGGCCAGAGCAACCGCATTCGACGATGCAAACAGCCTTGCACAACGAATGATGGAAGGAGCAGAAGTTCCGGAGGACCCAATTGCATTGGCATCGTGGTTGAATGCCAGATGCAAAGGTGAAGTGTTGGTCATCGATGACCTGCAAGACCTGCATTTGAGGCATCTTGAAGGCGTCAAGAAGATGATTGATGAGTTACAATCAAATGAACAGAGAATGATATTGATCTCCAGAGCACCATCGATGATCGAGGTTGGTGAATTGTTAAGCATCGAGGAAGTGGATAATGAGGCAGCCATGGAGATTCTCGGTGAGGAAATCGATGAGGAAACTGCATTGAAGGCAATTGAACACCTTGGCGGACATCCTCTTGCTTTGCACATGTGGAACCCTGAGCAGCCTCTTGCTGGGGCTCACATCAGAAGATATGTGGAACAGACTGTTCTGACATGTTTACCTGAAGAATCGATGCCCACTCTCGATGAGGTTGCAGTACTCCCCAAACCGGTTGAACTCAAACATCTGTCGACAACTGAAGGGGTCGACATTCTAGATGATCATGCACTGTTGCGATGGTCACAGGACCTGACAGTGGAATTACAGCATCTGG
>CALCOQ010000342.1 GCA_937897005.1 uncultured euryarchaeote | reverse complement strand
TCAATAGCGCGTAGAATGACGCGTACGGTTACTCATGGGGGCGAAGGAGACGACCTGATAGATGAAGGTGCAGAGAGCGCACTCTATACTATTCGCGGAGAAATGGACGTTGAGATATATCGCAAGGTCGTTGAGATGTTCCGTTCTGGACAACCATATATCCACGATCCCTTTGAAGAGAGGGATGTCAAGGTCGTTTTCAGCAAATTGGAATATGATGGTTCAAACGAGGAATTCGTTTTTGAGTTGATTGAGGATATTCGTTGAGAGTGATTTCAGTGGCGGCGCAGGACGAGGACAGAGAACTTCTGTATGTCATCAGGACCATGGAGGTCATGATGGGCTCAGGAATTGGCCTCGAAGGCGCAATAACATCAATTTCACGGGGTGGATATGGATGTATCTCCTCGGATTTCCAGAAGGTGATGGTCAATACTCGCAAGGGCAAGGGATTGGTCGAGGAGTTGCGTCGAATCCAGAAGAGGGCCAAATCAGATGCCTACAAACGCCTCTTGAACACCATGATCGAGAACATCATCTCCAATACTGATATCGTCAAGACCCTGAAGAATCAAGGCGGTCGAGAAGAGGAGAAGCGAACTGAGAAGGTTGAGAAGTACATCGAGGAATTGAGTGGTCTGCCTGAGACTTTGCTTTCAATCGGTATGATCTCTCCTATCATCCTCGCAATTCTTGCAATCACTCCTCAGATGATGGCTGGTGCAGGAGATATCATGCCGCTCCCAGATGCAGATTCGATTGGTTCGATAGTCAATGGTGGTTTGTTCGTCACTGTCGTGATGATGGCGATGATCGGCATGAAGGCACATACGAAGGACCCGGGGTTGTGAACAGATGATATTCTATTTCTTTGAGGTTCTCAACGACCATCCGCTGATGCTGTTACTTCTCAATATCGGCCTGGCAGGATTTGGTGGCGCTTTGCCACCAATCATTGAGAGGGCTCGCAGGCGAGGACTTGAGAATGCGCTTCCCGAGGTGCTGGAAGGGCTATCAGACAGTATCGGAGCCGGCCAGGGTCTGCAACAAGCCATCATGAAGGTCAGCGAAAGTCGTTCTGACCTGTTCGGCAAATTATTGCGAGAGACTCTGGATGTCAGCGCAATCACCTCCTTTGACGCAGCGTTGGCGGATTTCGCCATGAAGACCCGTTCAAAGCAGATACAGAGGGTCATCAATCTCCTCTCCACCGCCGAGGAGAACAATGCACCGATTCAAGAGATATTGTTCCGTAGCAGTCTGGAATATGAGAAGCTCAATGACTTGGTCAACAAGAGGGAGAATGACCTTCTGGGTCAGGCGATTCTCATCATCCTGTTCATTTCAGTCGGCTTACCAGCCCTCATCGCCTTCATCGTTGGTCTGTTCGCACCTGAATCCTCAGGATATGCGGTAGATGAGGTCAACAGTTCCATGGTACATTTCTTTGGGGCTGCATCTGGAGTAGCGGTGATGGTCTCTGGACGAATGCTCGGCCGAGCAAGGGATTACCTGTGGTTGGTACCACTGTGGATGTTCGCATCGATGGCCGTGTACAAATTCGGCTACATCGCGATAATTTGAAGGAAGTGAGAAAATGGCAGAAGAAATACTAGCACAATACGGGAATGTGACCATATATGCAGAATCTAACCACCCAAGTCCGGTCTACCACGTTGAAGGTGACATTCCACCTAATCCATATGGTAAACTTCAGGCTCTCTTTGAAGATGACAATCTGGAAGAAGTGATGTATAACGGAGGAACACAATGTGTCAAGGTCGCACATCGAGACTTCGATATGTGCAGGACCAACATCTGGATCGAGGATGAAGAAGGTCTGTCCATCTGTAAGAACATCGCTTCGTTCACCAATGTGCCACTGGGTGATGGGCCAGGCATGGTTGCGATTTTTGACGGCAGACTTCCTGACGGAAGCCGTGTCAACGGCACCATCCCACCGGTCACTCCCGATGGGCCGACGTTGACCATCCGAAAATTCATGGAGGACCCGTTCACAATGGTCAATCTCATCAAGTTCGGAACGGTCAATCTCCGCCTTGCGGCAATGATGTGGGTATGGATAGAAGGATTGGACTCCAGACCTGCTAACTTCGTCATCGCTGGTGGAACTGGTTGTGGTAAAACCACGACTCTGAACTGCTTGGGAATGTACATCCCATGGCACAAGCGTCTACTCACAGTGGAGGATACCGCTGAATTGCAGGTCTATCACGACCACTGGCTGAGAATGGAGACTCGTCAGGAGAGGCCGGATGGAACTCCTGAAGTGAACATGATCGACTGTCTCAAATCGAGTCTGCGTATGCGTCCTGACAGGATAATCGTCGGAGAAGTGCGTGGACCCGAGGCTGCAACGCTGCTGACCGCGATGAACACAGGTCACGATGGCTCATTCGGAAGCCTGCACGCAAACACCGGTGCAGAGACGGTCACCCGTCTCATCAATCCACCAATGGATGTTCCACCGATTATGCTGACTGGCCTTGACCTGATCATCATTCAAGCCAGACTCCACGTCAAGGGTAAGACCGCGAGAAAGATAGTGGAGGTCTCAGAAGTTGCGGGTATGGAAGGGGACAAACCCAGGCTCAATCCAATCTGGAAATACAATCCTGAGGCGGATGAGATCGAGGAGACTGGAATCCCGTCAAAGATGAAGGAGACCATCTGCAATGCAGCGGGAATCACACCAGCAACCTTCGAGCAACACGTTCAGCAGCGTATGGGAATCCTGAACGACCTGTTGAACAGGGACATAACAGACATCGGTACCGTCACCCAGGTCATTCAGGGATTCTATTCTTCCAGATGAACCAACAGGTGTCGTGACCAGATGAGAACCGAAAACACACTGCATATCCGCTCTCTCGTTCTGGTTCTGCTGATGCTGACCAGTTTCGTTTTACCGATATTATCTCCTTTTGAGCCGAACGAAGAATCTCTTCTCGATGAAGAGGACGTGCGCATGCAGACCAATATGGGTCCACAGTTGGTGGTCAATGTAGAGAATGTCATGGGCTTCGGGAGTTCCAACATCGATAGGAATCATGGATTTACAGGAGGCCCAAATGGGACTGCATATGTCATTGGAGAATTCCAAGGCACGCTCACTTTCGGAAATTACTCTCTGGTCAGTTCTGGTTCATACTTCGATGGCTATGTAGCCAAGATGACTCAAGGAAACTGGGATTGGGCGGTGAAAATAGGAGGAACCAGCACCGACCGGACATATGGATTGGCGGTTGA
>CALCOQ010000341.1 GCA_937897005.1 uncultured euryarchaeote | reverse complement strand
GATATGGCCACAATTCCAGCGGCTTGAATGGCGATCAATGTGTTAACACCCCTCCTGAATGGAGGTCTGCCGTCCTATCCAATGGTTGCGCTCCAATTGAGAATGATAGTGACGGCGATGGTGTTGTAGATTTGAATGATGCATGTCCAAACACTAATCCAGGAGCACAGGTAGATATCACCGGTTGTGAGTTGAACACTGATTCAACCGAGGCCGAATCCACTGCCTCTGGAACCAAGGACATCTTGATATATTCAGGGGCCGGTTTAGGGGCCTTGGTTCTGATTATCATTATAGTGTCAATATTCCGACGAGGCGAGAATTTCGACTTTGATGATGAAGACGAAGATGACGATTGGTTCGACGATGACGATGATGAGGACGAAGTATTCACACAACTGGACCGGCGTCGTTCTACTCCACCTTCTGCCTCAGATGGCCCGAAGACTGGACCAGTACAACCTCCAAGGTCTGGACCAGGTGGTCCGCCGCCACAGGCCAGAGGAATCGATCCTTATGCAGGCGGTGGATATGGAGGCCCTCCTCCTGGTTCTGGTGGATATGGATTCGGAGGCGCTGCACCTGCTGCTCCACATAGAGGTCCACCTCCTCAGAGTAAACCTGAGCAACCCAAGAAGAAATCAGTCAAGAAGAAGCTGCCTACTGCTGAAGAGGTTGCTGCTGTTGAACAAGCAGAGGCACGTCAGCAGAATTGGCAACCTGAAGATGAAGGTCCACTATTCAATTTCGAGGACGAAGGAGCGCGTCAGGATTCAGTTGCATGGGCTTGGGATGAGATACAATTCGGCAAGGATGAGCGCAGTATCATGATGGGCTTACAGGGTAGTGGTTGGAGTGCTGGTCAGTCGCGAGCGATTTTTGATGAGGCCAGGGCGTGGTAAGGATGTTCTGGAAACGATGCAGGGAACATTCTCAAATGAAGATGGCGATAGCCGCCATTCAATCGGGAGGTCACATTGATGAGTAGTTCAGAACTTTCCGGTGCTTCCTTACCCGAGGGAATTGAGGTTGATGAGGCAGCAGCATATTTTGGAATTGTTGAATCGAGTGCATCATTGCATACTCTATTGGAGATGGAACCAACCGAGGCTCTTTGCTTGTTTCTGGAGATGACCGCAGACCTGCATCTAGCCAAGGGAGATTTCGATTTCGAGACCGCTAGCCAACGAATGAATTGTGAGGGAGGTGAGATCTACTATCTGGTCGCAGGGCACCTAGGGATGATGCGATTGTCTGACCCATTGTTCAGATATCTCGGTATGGAAGACAGTGAAGGAGAACCAGGAGGTCCAGACCCAGGGTTGAACGCTGAAGATTCGACAACCTTGTTGGAATTGACGGATTCCATGGCTTTGCTCAAGTTTCTGTCCGTTGCATTCCAGCATGGTGGTTCCGATGCTGCAAAGAAATATATTGGCGGTTTGGCAACAAGATTCTCAGATCCAGGAACACATCTGCAAGAGTTGAAATTAATGTCCAGCAGTTTATCTGCAGTGCTCCATTCCTTCCAGAACGGAGGAGAAGTCGCTCCGATTCCGGGATTGGCAGAGGCTTCTACGATGACCATCTCCGAAGCATTGGAGTACAAGTCGTCCGCACCTGCTGTCCAGCAGCCGACACCTGTCCAGCAGCCATCTGTCCAACCTACACCAGTCCAGTCTCTAGCAGTTTCACAACCTTCTGTGCAGGCATCAGCCCAGCCTCCTGTAAAAGACCCTGTTCCCTTGCCCGGTGCAGCGAACCCGCCTGCTCCACTCAAAGTTCTCAAACCACTGACAACGCAGCCATCCACCTCCGAGGTTCCAGTTCCATTGCCTCCTCAATCCATGCCAGTCGCCATCGATGAGAAAAAGGACATTGAAAAGGAGAAAGACGCTTTCAGTGGTGCTTTCGGCCTTTCGACTCCGGCTGTAGGTTCTGTTCCGCTATCAACATCACCCGGTCTTCCTATCGAGGAAACCATTGCAATTCCCGAACCAATTTCTGGAGGCTTCGGTTCCGGGCCACATGTTCCTTCGAATATCGCCAATGAAAACGAACCTGGGTCATTTGCAGACGTTTCCATGGAAAACATGTTACAGAGCATCACCACCAGTGGTCATACCTTTGTTGCCAAGGAGCAGGAGCAGGTGCAGGAACAGTCTGCACCTTCGCCAGTAGAGTCCGCGCCATCACCATTGGAGCAGACACCGATTCAAGGATTGGTTGAATCTCAACCAGAGGTGAGTGAGATGGCCTCGGAATCTCCAATTCAAGAAGTATCGCAATCTCCTGTTTCTGAAGCGGTTCAAGAACCAGCGACAGAGACTGCCTCCCCTCCTGTTGTTTCTGATGACGGCCTTCCACGCCCGGTCAGAGCAGCGCCCATCAGATCTCCAGTATCACCAGATGGAATTCAACAAGGACAGGATGTTCTGGCGGCCCAACAGGCTGTCGCACAACAGCAGGCGTTAGCAGCTCAACAGGCGGCTCAACATCAAGCCCTTGCAGCCCAACAAGCCGCGGCTCAACAGGCAGCATCTCAACAACAGGCGGTCGCCGCTCAGCAGGCCGCTCAGCACCAGGAGATTGCAGCCCAGCAAGTCGCTCAACAGGCCGCTCAGGCCTATCAGCCAACCATCAGAAGTGGAGTCCATTGTCAGGGATGTGGAATCGGGCTTGATCCAACCTGGAATCATTGCCCTGTGTGTGGCATGGGTAGAGCCTGAATAGGCATCATCCCTCATTGTCCATCATGAATCGGCCATTGTCGATGAGTATCTCACTACCAATCTTCATTGTTGGAGCCTTGAGCACCCCAGTGACTCTCTTTCCAGTCGCTGGCGAAGGAAGAGATGCACTATCTCCAATCGAGAAGTAGAAGGTGCCGAGAACCTTTTCGTCCTCTAGGAGGTTACCAAGAAGGCGTGCATTTGGATTGACTCCGAACCCTGCTTCTGCAACGGTCCACAACAGGTCTTGTTCACGAGTTCTCAACTTCTTTGCAACTTCTCCGAAGGATTGCCTGATGTTTGCAGCTGCAGAACCTCCCTTGACATCCACTACAATTCCTTCTTCTATCGTCAATGTCAGAGGTTCTGTCAAGATATCAGCATCACATGAACCATCGACAACAATGGTTCCATTCATAGTTCCACTTTTGGGATTGGTGAATACCTTTCCAGCGGGTAGGTTAGTGACCATCTGAGGACGATTGCAGATTCCGGAGTCCTCTTTGTTCCATTTCTTCCAATCAACTTCGAAACTGACATCAGTTCCCGATTCGCTGGTGATATGCACTTCTCGTTTACGGCGTAACATTCCACCTAGTTCGGAGATCAAATCCCTGATCTTGCTAAAATCGGCAGCCATCCCTCCTTCTGTGAATAATTTGATGGTCATTCCGGGCATTGTTGCGATTCGAGCCCCATCCTTGCTGGCTTGTATTCTTGCTTTGGTATGGGTCAGACTGAATTTTGTTGGAGCCATCACCACCTGTTGTTGTCGCATCAGATTGGCAACTGGGCGGGGCGGTTCTTCACCGTGGTGTCTACCCTTTGGCATGATGATGAGTAGGGTACGATCAGAGATTTTTGAGGCTGCTTCGTGAAGGGCCTGCCCAATTTCAGAGGTAGAAGGGTCGCAGACCACCAGAACATTCTCTCCCCTTCGGATATCCATGCAGGTCTTGACAACCATCTTGGCTGCCGCCTTCATTTTCTCGGCACGTTCATCGTCATTCATTTCGTTTTGTGGTGGTTCATCTACAGATGTTTCACCCTCGGGAACATCCCCCCCAGATTCTTCATCAAAGCCCTCCAGTACAGCATCTTCATCTGGGTCTTCAATATCAGGAGGCTTCTCCTTCTTGCCCTTGCTGCGCCGGCCCACGTCTCGACACATGCGCTGTCTCATTCAACACTTGCCCTTTGGGATGATATGATGTTGCAATGCCTCTTCGCCTCTACATGGACCTGCAAGAGAAGTATGAGGATTTCATTGATAGACTTCGAGATGTCAATAGATTCAGGGCTATCAATAGCCATCTCAGTTGGGATCAACAGACAATGATGCCTGTGAAGGGAAGAGAAGCACGGGCTGGAATTCTGGCTTGGTTGGCTTCGCAAGCGCATGGAATGATGACTGAGCCAGAAATGGTTACACTGATCAAAGAATTGAACAATGAGATCGAAGAACTTGATGAGGATCAAGCCTGCAATGTCAGAGAGGCGAAGAGAGAGATGGATAAGGCAACGCGCCTTCCTTCAGAGCATGTGTTCAGGGCTGCCCAGATGACATCTACTTCGATTCCCGTGTGGGCAAAAGCACGAGAAGACAAGGACTTCTCGTATTTTGAGGATACGTTGCAGGAACTGGTTTCTGTATCCAGAGAACGTATCGAATTCCTTCGACTAGATGGACAGACTCCTTACGATGTTCTTCTCGATGACTATGAACATGGAATGACTGTTGCTGATTATGATCCTTTGTTTGAAGGTATGCGAAAGAGGCTGGTCCCGTTGCTGGCCAAGATAATGGAGTCAAAACAGAGGATTCCAGATATCGAGATACCAGATACTGCATCTTTTCCTATTGCTCAACAGGAAGAATTCTGCTTGAGGGTTTCACGTTCTTTCGGTTTCGATCATGATGCTGGAAGAATGGATATTGCCCCACATCCGTTCTGTTCTGGTTTATGGCCAGGAGATACCAGAATAACTACTCGATATGATGAAGGAGATCCGTTTTCTTGCATTGGTGCTGTCATGCATGAAACCGGTCACGGTCTCTATGAACAAGGATTGCCTGCTGAGCATTGCTTCACTCCTCGTGGCGGGGCAATATCTCTCGGTGTACATGAAAGTCAGTCGCGCCTGTGGGAGAATCAAGTCGGGAGGTCCAGAGAATATTGGAATTTGGCTGGAGCATGGTTCAGAGAGAGTTTTGACAATTGTCCAGAATACACTGACGAGGAATTGTACCGTATCATCAACCGAGCCGAACCGAGTTTCATTCGTGTCGAGGCCGATGAGGTGACTTACAATCTTCATGTCATGTTGCGATATGAGGTGGAGAAGGCGATCTTCAATGATGGAATGGATATCTCTGAGATTCCAAAGATGTGGAATTCATTGTTTCTGGATTGGTTCGGACTAGAGGTTCCTGATGATACGTTAGGTTGTTTGCAGGATATCCATTGGTCAATGATGGTCTTCGGATATTTCCCGACCTATACCTTGGGTAATATGTATGCAGCACAATTGATGCAGAAGATGATTGATGATCTAGGGATGGGGGTCAATGAACTCTTGGCCAATCAGGACACTTCAGCAATTCTGAATTGGCTCAGAATCAGTGTTCATGAACGAGGAATGCTGTATGAGCCAAGTCAATTAATCAAGGTCGTTACCGGGAAAGCGCCAGACCCCGAGCCATTCCTCTCATATGTTGAGAGAAAGTACGGAAGTATTCACGGATTCTGAGTTCACTCGCCGCCGTCGCCGTCATCGCTGCCGCCGTCGTCGTCATCGCTGCCGCCAGTCAACTTGGCTTGCAGTTCGTTCAGCTTCTCAGTCATATCGTCTACAGCGGTCTTGAGGTCGAATGACTCTCCATGTGCACCGCCAGCTCCCAAGCTCATTCCGAGGATGGCACCTAAGGCACCGAGCATCATCACGACCAATGGCCAAAACATACCATCAATCGATGTTTCTGCTGTGCTTCCCCATATGGCCCCGACAAGGAATAATCCCAGTCCGCCCATTACCTGTCTCCATCCATCTCCAAGTGTTTCTTCTAGACCCATTTATGTCTCACCATGTGCCGCACAGTGCGAATCTGTTATAGGTATTCCTCATAATCTATCTATTGACGATACAATATGAAAATCATGGGTATTCTCCAAGGATTACCATCTTCAATTCATTTTCAATGCTGTTCCAGTCTGTCCGGGAGAAACCAAGATGCTACCTTTTGGATCGGTGGCAAGGTCCCTCTCAAAAACAGGAGTTCCAGAGACCAGAGTCATGATTGGCCAGCCGAACAATTCGCGTCCAATGAATGGATTCCAACCTACTTTGGTCCATGCATTGTCATCTTTCACGACCATGCTGTTGTGCATATCAACCAATACCAGATCGGCATCAGCACCCACTGCAATGACACCCTTGTTATCGATGCCATAGATCCTTGTTACATTTGTTGACATCCAAAGGACCACATCTTCAATGGTGCACATGCCATTCACTGCATGGGTGAGCATCACCGGCAATGAAGTCTCTACACCTGGCATTCCACTGGGTGCTTCAGGCCAGCCTTTGGATTTTGCAGCCAGTGAATGGGGTGCATGGTCAGTAGCAATGCATTGGATGGTTCCGTCGTGAATACGTCTCCATAGAACATCCTTGTCTTCGTCATTTCGAATTGGTGGGTTCATCTTCAATCGAGTTCCCAGCACATCAATATCGTGCTGATCGAATGTCAGGTATTGAGGTAAAGTTTCAGTGGTTATCCAAGCCCCATCTTCATTGATACTCAGATTCGTTTTGCCTTCGAGCCAATCTGCTTCCAGAGCACTGCTCAGGTGCAGGACATGGAGACGTCGCCCATGTTTCTGGGCCATGCCGACTGCGAGTTTGGTGGCGATGAGCGCAGTTTCAGAATCCCTCCATTCTGCATGGGCCGCCATATCGGTGCGTCCTTTCATCAACTTGAATCGCTGGACCAGTCGGTCTTCATCTTCTGCGTGCACTGCTATGAGTCCCGCAGTTTCACTGAAGATACGTTCCAACACTTTCTCATCGTCGACCAGTAAGTCTCCGGTGGATGAACCCATGAATATCTTGATTCCACAGATTCCAGAGATGTTCTTACCTTCACCAGGTCGACCAACGCATTCATGCAGATCCTCGATGTTATCAGTGCTGGCGCCAATGAAGAATCCATGATTCACTATACATGAGGAGGCAGCGCTCTGAAGTTTATCTTTCATCGCAGAGAGTGTGGTCACAGCTGGAACGTTGTTAGGCATATCCAAGAACGAAGTGACTCCACCCGAGGCAGCGGCCTTGGAACCGCTCTCCAGATTCTCTAACTCGGTACGTCCAGGTTCTCTGAAGTGAACTTGCGGGTCGATGATTCCAGGGAGAAGATGCAGCCCTGAGGCTTCGATGATTTTTTCATCACTTGCAGCAGTCAATTCTCCAAGTTCAACAATCCTCCCATCGGCAATTCTACAGTCGCCTTCATAGGTGCCATTTCCAGTCACCATGACCGCTCCGCGGATGAGTAGTTTTCCGGTCAACCAATCCCCTTCAAGTGCCTTTGAGAGGTCGATGTCAATGGCCTTTGCGGAGGGCCATCACATCTTGGATACGCCCAAACCCTAAGTGCATCTCCGTACTCGTCAGGGTTATGAGCGGCGAGGAAGCAGCCGCAATTCTCGATTCAATCGAGGATGAAGAGGAGAATGAAACACCTTCCGTTGTGGTATCGGAGGATGAACTGGTCATTCCGGATGAGAAGGATAAAGTGCGCAAGGAATTGGCTGCAATCAGAAAACGAAGGACTGCTGATAGCAGCAAGAGATTCCCCAAGGGTGTTGAGGACTTCACATTGGTAGCTGGTATTTTCTATGGAGGCCTCTACTTTGGTCTTCTATTCGCCATGTCTACAGGAGTAATGGGTACTTCTACAGGTTGGGACCATTGGATGTCTACCACTGTATTGGATATCGGAGGTGAATGTGAAGACAACACCGGGGTCATGTGGATGAACATCTGGGTAGACAATGATCAACTCACTGTTCGAGCAGAGGCATACAATCTTGTGGATGGAAGTCCGCATTTGAATTGGACTTTGAGTGACTCTGAAACGGATGAATTGTTGAAGTGGAATGATGTGGGTTATGCTGAATCAAATGCACCTTTCGGTGACCTTTCATCAGGTCTCTATACTCTTGATGTGAATCTCACCTTCTTCGAGATTGGAGTCGATGATGAAGGGAATGAGACGTCCACACTTTTGGGTGATCCTTTCATCAAGAGTGCAGATTTTGAAATCTCTGAAGAATCTGGAACATGGGATTGGCTTCCATTCACCGGAGGAAAAGTGTCCAAAGAGGCAAAAATAACAGAGAAGGGTGGGCCGAGGACCTGTTGGTCTTCGCAAGACATGGGTAACTGGGGCCTGGTGCTCATGGGTGCAGAATTAGGTGGAGGAAGGGAGACTGCAATGTTGACCGGAGGCGCAGCAGGAGTTCCAGCATGGTGGATGGCATTCGTTTCCCTCAGTCTTTCAGTAATCACATTGTTCCTGATTTATCCACTGATGTACAAGGTCTACCACCAAGATTCAGATGATATGTTATCGCATGCTCACATCAAGAGTCTGGTCGTTGATTGTGTTAATGGAGCCTGTAAGAAAATGCGTGTCGAAGTGGATTGGGAGAAATTCAAGACTGTTGAGAAAGAACTCTCGATCGATATTCTCGTTCCATATGAGAATACAGAATCAACTTTGAGTAACAAGACTGACATTCGAGCAGAAATCCTCAAGTCAATACTGGAAGAGTTCCGAATCTTCCATGTTTTCAAGCCAGTTCAGTTGGTGGTCAAGGCCATCGGAGATGATGCAGACATGGATTTCGATACAGGAATCGGTGTAGGGGTAAAGTCCAGTGAAGTCGGAAACCTTGAGGATGGACAGACTGCTTTGGTCGAGGATTACACCTCCTTCTTCAAGGAATTACACACCTTCAATAATCTCGAAGAGGAGGCCAAAAGGTGCCTCGACAATTGGTTCGATAATCAGGATGACAACATTCTGAAGGGTGCGATGGTTCTACCTGAGGAGAAAATCATCTTGATATCGTTGGTATATCGGCCTAACATTCGTTTCGCTTTCTTCCGTTTCAAGAAGAGTCAATCTTCGGTCAAGAAACAGATTGAGGAGTATCTCCGCAAAGAATTGACTGAGATAATTGGTGATAGAGAGCTCATAGTTCGCGCTCGCAACGAAATCGGAACTCTGGCTGACAGGGCTGAGGTTGGCAGGATTGAGACCTCATCTAATCATGATGACCGAGTTGCAGCGGTCGCTCGTCAAGATGGATTTGCTGGCAGGGTTCTGCAGACCAAGATTTTTGGAGACCTGTTGTCGACGGTGGAATATACTGCCAATGAGAAGAGGGAATTCATCAATAAATGGGGATTCTGGGGTCTGATAGTATTCGTTTGGATTCCATTCATGGCCAGCGGTGTTCTGGTGGGAGCCATGTTGGGCATGCTTTCGCGCATGAAATTCGCACGCGTGCTATGGGCAACATTTGTCGGTGGTGCTGCGGCTTCGATAACCTGGGCCTACACGGCTGAAGGAATCGTGACTTTCATGCACCGATACAAACTTGAGGCAGCAATTCCAATCGCTATTGCAGCCTTCGTCGGAATGGCGATATTGCATATCAGGACCACCAAGAAACGTCGTTCACAGGAATTGTTTGAGTTCTCATTGTTGGAGACCTTGCACGCTGATGTCACTGAGATTGAAGCAGAGGTCTGAATATGCAGACCAGCAGTGGTTCGTCAACCAGTGTTGGAGATGCAGCCGTTTTTGGAATATTGACGGTCAGCGATCGTGCCAGCAGTGGAGAATACGAAGACATGGGTGGACCGGCGATTGCTGGATTCTTCTCCGAGGCCATCGCTTCTCCATGGACACTGGTCTATCGCTGCGTGGCTGATGACCGTGAACTGGTGGAATCCACGTTGTGTAGCATGGTTGACGAAGATGGCTGTGATGTAGTGGTCACCACTGGGGGGACCGGTCCTGCAGAACGTGATATCACTCCAGAGGCAACGGCTGCGGTATGTGACCGAATCATGCCGGGGTTTGGAGAGCAGATGCGGGCGATATCATTGCGCTTCGTCCCAACCGCGATTCTGTCTAGACAATTGGCAGGAACCCGTGGCTCCAGTTTGTTGTTCAATCTCCCAGGCAGGCCAAAGGCCATACGAGAGACCATAGATGAGATTTGGCGGGCTGTTCCATACTGTGTGGATCTGTTGGGAGGGCCATATATCGATTGTGTGGCGCAGGTTTGTGACGCCTTCAGGCCAAAAGATGCCAGGCGCTAATCAGGCAGCAGAAGGAGTGCGCATCTCATTCAACAAGTTTCTGAATTCAT
>CALCOQ010000340.1 GCA_937897005.1 uncultured euryarchaeote | reverse complement strand
CGATGTCTTGCCAGATTGGTTGATATCGATAGTGAAACAGGACGTGAAACCCTATCTCGATTGTTTACAAGAAAAGAATCCGAAGTTCAAAGAGCGCTTGCAGATATTCTTACCAGAATGTTCAGGAGAATAGGATGGGATGCAGTAGAATATCTTGAGAAGATGTTGGAGAGTGATGATGAAAATGTTCTGGCAGCAGCATCCGCAACAGTGGGCGATCTTCGCTTCCTCGATGAAGACAAGTTCTCAGATACATTGTTGAGACTGTGTTCTCACCCCTTACCAATAGTCAGGAGAAACATAGTCCCGCATTTACGTGAGTATATTCGTATCAACCCTGATGATGAAAGGGGGTTGTTAACCACAATGTGGGTTGATGGAGATGAGGTTGTTGCTACGCGCCTCAGAGAATTACTGATGCGCCTGGAAGAAGTCGACCCCACTTCATTCTCAAAGTATCTTCATCGATTGGAGAAATCATCGAGCGACGCATTGAATCGATTGTTCACAGTTCTGGAGATTCGTAAACCAGAAACTGTAGCAGCATGGAAAACACATTTGACAGATGGCACACCCCCGCCTGCAGTCACTCCTCCTCCAGATGAGAGAAAGCCAGTAATATCAAACATGGAAATGGAATTACCTGATCTTGGAGATGCTCTATCCATCCTCGACGGGGAAGAGTAATCACAATTCAATTGAAAGAAGGTCATATCCTTCTTGCATCCAATGATAGCCTTTGACAACCCAATCGATGAGCTCGTCGATATTCTTCTCAGTCATTCCAATCTTCTTTGCCACGTTCAATAATCTCACTCTTTCTTCTTCACTGATATCTCTGTCAGCCAACGCCATCAAGCACGCATCTCGCAGAGCCAATTTGATTCCGCGACCATCCATCCCTTCAAAGCAATCTTCAAGATCAGGTGTATTGATCAACAATTCACGCAATTGTTCTTTTCTTTCTGGACTGAGCATACTTGCTCCTAGGCGTTGTTCAAAGAATGCCAATTCATCACGACTTACTTTTCCATCTGCAGTTGCAAGATGGGCCAGTAGTTTGGCATGCCCCCAACGCTGTTCCGGCTCAAGATGGTGTAAGATATCATGAAGCATGCAATATGAAGACGGGTACTTGAATTGAAACTTCCTACTCATCGCAACCGATATTGGTTCCTACCCCCTCTCAACTTCATGAGCCGTAGGTGCCATTGCCTCATTCTTGTGTTTTTTCTCATCTCTACAACAATGATCAACACCATCTCGGCAGATGAGAGCCCCCCTCCAGATTCAAATTCTCTTGAGGCCAGAGGAATTCAAGCAGAATTCAATTCCAATGATACGACCACTATCACCTGGAACAACCTGGTCACCAATGATTATATTCTTCTGGATATCCTCAACGACTCTACTTATGAGGTCTACAGATCCCCTTCAATCTTGAATTCAACTAATATCAATGTCATTGAGCCAATAGCAACAGGAATTGAAGCATGTTCTGAAGGCGATGATTATTCTGAATGCTCAGGGAAAACACATTCATTGACTTGGCAATCACCTCCAGGAACCGAGGGTTCTTTTCATTATGGCGTTGTAACAGTCATTGGAAATGGCACTTTATTCAGCAATCTTACAATTGGATATAGCCAAAGTAGCCCTGTTTTCGAGGATATCCACCCCGTTTGGGCACCCCTAAGGGTCACAGCAGAATATGATCAAGTGAATGAAACGACAATCATTTCCTGGGTGAACGCGGATGAAGTGGGACTTGATGTACCATCCAACCGTACCATCTGGGTATGGCGTCACCTTGACCGCGTGGAAGGAAATAATTGGAATGAGATAGATTCCACGATCGTTGCTACTCTCGAGCACGATGCAACAAGTTTCATGTTACTTCATTCTGAAGCGTTGGAAGAGGATGCCTACTATTCCGTGACTTATCGCTTTGACACTTGGGAAGACTCACGTTTTCTTGGGAGTAATACGTTAGAGGAACCGATAAGAGAAGACAATGTCGCTCCGCTCATGCTGGGTGAATTGAGCGCATCCTTCAACAGTGTCACTGGTAAGACAAATCTCTCATGGCCGGGTGGAGTGGTGGAGGAGGATCTTTCTACTCAGATATGGCGCGCAAGCTCTTCATTTTCAGAGATAGATTCCGATGGAGTTGAATTGATTACAGAATTACCATTCAACGCAACGACATATGAAAATGAGGTAGCGGACGGCACCAATGGGGACTTCTGGTATGCCGTGACTTTGAGAGATATGCTTGGTAATAGAATCAATTTTCTAGGCAGTTCCCACCCAACCAATGGACCGATATTCGAGACCACGGTAGGTCCCACACTCAGTACCCCATCTGGTTTGCAAGTTGAGGTACTATCGCCCGGAATAACCACTCTTTCATGGACGTCAGTCTCAGGCGTCAGCAATGCTCTTTATCATGTGTGGATGAGTAATTCCGGAGCAGTGGGTGAGTCATGTTTGGGGAACACTTGCCAATTGGTCAGCAGTACCAATGAAACTGTGTTGGAATTGGTGACTCCAGAAGGAATTGAACGCGATTCATGGTATGCAGTCACCGTAGAAGCCCAATGGGCCCAGTCCTCAACCCCCTATGACAATAGAATCATCATTTCAGGTCGAAATGCATTGGAATCCAGTATTGTGGAAGATTCAGATCCACCTTCTGAGATCAGCGACTTGACTGCGGTTTTCGATGGGCCGAGTTTGACTACCGAGTTATCATGGACAGGTAGTGCAGCAAATTCCACCTATTCCATATGGAGGAAAGCCGGAGATTGGTCCAGTCAATCAACCTGGAATATGAGTGAAGGAGGATGGGAATTGGTTGAAACCATCATTGGAGGTTCTGGAACGATAGAGGCAATGCATACCACCACCTCATCGAATTCTGCATTGTTCGCAACTTATGCAGTCAGTGTCTCGGATTCGATTGGAAACGAGGACAGAATTCTTTCATCTGGTGCGGTGGTTCTGGTGAAAGAAGATATGCTTACGCCGTCATTATCAGTAGGGATAGTACCCGCAGGGTCATCCACAACTACAGAACAAGTCTGGTTGAGTAATGGAATGAGTATCAGTTTCAATCAAGTTTCCACAGGGGTTGGTTCGGTGATCATCCAAGGTGGAGAATTATTGTCTGAAGTCAGCTGTAGATTATTGGGAAATCAAACATTGATGACCACTGCTTACTCTCCCGCCGTCAATGAAGGAAATACATGGAGTTGCAGTATAGATATTCAGGCTTCGATGAATATCGAGGTCAGGGCGAATGATACTTCTGGTAATCCTTCATATCTAGTGGTCTCAGTATCTCCAACAGTATCTCAATCTTTAGCCCAACCGACCGATGATTCCCACGAAGGTCTTGATGGGAAGAGCGCTTCTGACAGTTCCTCATCCGAACTTGAATCAGAGAACAGTCTTCTCAAGTTAGGATTCTCAATTCTGGCCCTACTGCTCTTCATAGTGGTGGTGGTAATGTTGCTGAAGACCAGACCTCCTCTTCCGCCAAAGGGCAAACCGAGCAAGAAAGAGGACGAATGGGCGGACAGGTTCATTGGTTGAGCCGTTCTTGTAGCCATTCTCTCATGGATTCAGAAAGATCATCACGCCTCAGTGCATGGTCAATCTGTGCCTGTAACCAAGTCTCTGGGCGCCCTGAATCATACCATTGGCAATCATCCAGGTCGACTCCAATGAATCCCCCGTCATGCTTCATCCAGTGGTGGAAAAGCGCAATTGATTGCAATTCACCGAATTTCTCCACACTGCATTCATTCTCCAGTAATCCCCTCGCATCTGCAGAGAAAAGATATCTGCCACAGAGTACCTTTCTACTCGGGGCCAAGCCTTCATCAGGCTTTTCCATGATTTCGACGATACGCTCACCATCCTGAGCAACCACGCCATACTTGCCAACTTCAGATTCGGAGACCGACCACAGTCCCGCAACCGGTCTTCCGGTTCTGGAGAATGCTTCAACCAATCGGAGTGAAGCAGTAGATGCATTTTCAATCCCGATGTTCTTGACACTAGGGTGACTATCCATCAACAGATTATCTCCAAGCAATACCAATGCAGGGCCATCGAAACTTCGTAATGCTTGTAACACCGCATCTGCCATACCTAAAGGCACATACTGGAAGTGAGTAATAATCTCGACACCATCTGGTATTGCTTTGAATGCACGTTCCGGCAGGTCGGGCCTGGATTCCTGTAAGGCACGTAGTTCCGCCTCATTTGGCATTAATTTCATCTCTAATCCTGCTTTACGTTCAGAGATGACAAGATGCAGCCTATTTGCACCTGCTCTGATCGCTTCCCAGCATAGGTGATTGAGAATGGGTACATCGATGAGTGGCAGGGCTTCTTTAGGCACCATAGCACTTGCTGGCAACATTCGAGACCCGATTCCACCAGCGACAATCACAGCATCTCCCACCATCCACATCAGCCCCCTTCATGCCGCGAGTCACAGCGAGGGATTTCAAGAAAGCCCCTCCTCCGCCTCATCATGGCGCAGTCCGAAAGAGCCGAACCCCCGAGTTGGAATCGTCATTTTTTCATTGGAGTATTGCTTTTGATACAGACCTTTGTTGATATTGACTGGCCCGGACCATGGAACGCTTCATTCACCACCGGCACTCTTGGATTAACGGGAATTCTACTGATTTACATCGCTTGGTACAGAGTGATTTTCGAAAGGAATGGGATACTACCAACCACTAACCTTTGGAGGAACCCACGTCGCAGCATCCCCCAAGTTGCCGTTTCTGGAGCGCTTTTCATCGGCATGGGTTGGTTGTTTGGGGGGCCATTGTCGGAGAAGATGCCTGCACCATCTGGAATGATAATGT
This sequence comes from uncultured euryarchaeote, assembly GCA_937897005.1. Classification (GTDB taxonomy): domain Archaea; phylum Thermoplasmatota; class Poseidoniia; order Poseidoniales; family Poseidoniaceae; genus UBA226. The sequence goes on along the minus strand of CALCOQ010000340.1, from coordinate 1,048 downwards.
TCTTGCTCGGCTCACTGATATTGTTAGTAGCAAGTTACGCCTGGCTGGTTCTTCTAGGGCCGTTGCAGGACATAGTCAGTACTGAGGAAGAATAGACTCAGTAGAACAATACAGGCTTTATCTCACCGCTGCCCAGGCTTCCAGAAATCCAATGGAATCGCCACTTCTCCTGCTGCGGCTCTGTTGGCGAGATGGTCAGCTCGTTCATTCCATCTATGTCCTCTATGGGCGCGGATATGTTTCCATCCCAATTCTCTCAAGGATGCCACTTCCTCCCATAATTTCTGTAATAGGCTCACCAAGTCTCGATTAGCCTTGGCATTCCAAGTCCCATCTGCAAGATTACCCGCATATGTGGAGTCGGTTCTGATCAAAGCTCTTCCCTCACCCCCCTCCAATAACAGCCATCTCAGCGCCATTGCAAAAGCACTCAATTCCGCAGTATTGTTAGAACCAACTTCAGCCCCAAGCCAATCATCATCATCTTCATCGGTCATGACTTTCCCATTTTCTTCATGTAGAACTTCACCACCTCCCTTCCCAAGCCCTGAATCTCCAGTCACAATCACAATCCCCCAACCCGCTGGAGCATCAGGTCCAACGTTTTGATTATCTAGACATGAGCCATCCACATAGATGGTGAAATCGGGTCTTCCTGACATATGATCAATCTTCATTCTGAAATCATCGCCAAGTAATCAGAAGCACTCATCAATCCATCAACTGCAGCTTCATCGTCTAGCTTCATTTTGATGATCCAACCACTTCCATAAGGCTCTTGATTGATCTGCTCTGGAGCATCTTCTAATGTTTCATTGACAGCGGTTATCGTTCCTGCCAATGGAGCAAAGATAGGAGAAGCACTCTTCACGGATTCCACGATTGCGAATTCTTCCATCTCACTACAATGACCACCTGCTTCAGGTAATTCGATGTAGACAATATCGGTCAACGCGTCTTGGGCATGATCGGTTATTCCGATGATGACATCACCGTCATCAGATACTCTGATCCATTCATGCTCTTTTGTATAATAAATATCCAATGG
>CALCOQ010000339.1 GCA_937897005.1 uncultured euryarchaeote | reverse complement strand
CATCGAGAACCTCGTCGATCTCAGTGGATGATGTTTCTTCGGAAGGGGATTGTTCCACCATCGCCTCACCAGTGAATGTTGGCTCGAAATTATCCTTGGATTGTTTCCAACTGGCATAGCCACCTGCAGCAAGCACCAGCAGCAGAAGACCGCCGAGGAAGAGAAGTCTGCCTGAGCCTTCTTCAGTAGCGACCAATCCCTTTCCGGTTCCCTGAACCATGTAGGAGATGGGCAAGGAGGAGCCATTTACTCCAACCGCCTTGACCTCTACACTGTGGTTTCCAGCACTCAACATATCAACGTCGAGAGCAACGCTCCAGTTCACTGGCACCAATGCTGTGGTTCCACCTTCATCAATCTCATAGGTCGCCTCTTTCCATGACCCTTCATCGATTCGATATTGAACCGAAGTGACTGCCCCAGAACGAGCCCAGACGATTCCATCCACTCGGTGGACAGAACCGTTCTGTTCAATCAAGTTGGTTCGCATCTGCATATCCAGGTCGAGAGTTGAAAGGTTGGTTCCGCTCTCATTAAGGAAAAACGCCATCTTCACCGCCTCATATGCATCCACCATCCCCCAGCCGAAGTCGCGATTCCATACAGGGTCGATATCCGGATAGGTCGGCGTTCCCCTCGGCTCTGCCGTGGTTCGGAGAATCTCTCTGACCTGTAATGGGTCTAATTCAGGATTGGCCTCAAGCATCAGAGCCATCACACCGCTGACTGCTGGAGTAGCATACGAAGTTCCAGAGCCACGAGGGGTGTAACTGTTGTCAGAGGCATCCTGTCCTGGAACATTGTTGTTACATCCACCACTGGTCACACAGGCATAGGCCTGTACGATATTGGTACCAGGTGCAGAAACATCCGGCTTCAATTCATTGATCGGGTTTCCGTCACCATTGTCCCTTCGTGGGCCACGAGATGAATAATCGGCAATTGTGTCATCTGTGCGATTGATGGTATTGTGGTCATCTGTTGCCCCCACGGTCACCGAAAGAGAGGATGAACCCATACCCGAGAGTCCATCATTGTCAGGTCCATCATTTCCAGCTGCAACACTGACCACTACTCCTGCTTCAGTCGCTTCATCGAGAAGACGGCTGTGCATCTCATCACCGTCGCTACCACCCGATTCATGACTGGTTATTCCCCATGACAATGAGAGTATGTCGATGCCATGATGCGCTTCATCGACCCCTGGCCATGCAGTATCCCTGTTATCGATGATCCATTGAATTCCATTCATCGCCGATTCATATGCTTCCTGCTCGGTGAGATAGTTCTCGAATGGACCGGCTCCAACATCTGTTCCAATGCGCACATCGACCAATCTTGCATCAGGAGCGCTGCCGGTGAAGTTACTCATGCTGCCATCTGCCTCAAGTCCAGTCGCACTGGCCATTCCAATGCACGCAGTTCCGTGCTGATTGCCATCGTCAGGGTCGAAGGAACCGTCATCTTCTCTTGCCCCTATACCTGCTAACATGCATCGTGGTACATCGGTATGCATGTAACAAACAGCATCAAATCCTGCCACGAACTTACCATCGAGACCGGGATGCTCATTGTCAACCCCGGTATCTGTCATTGCGATGTTGGCTCCAGCACCAGTGACTCCCAGGTCCCAGGCACCATTTGGATAAATGGAGGAATTCCTTGCTTTCACCGCAGGTGTCTGTACATCTCCCCAGAACACAACTGAACCATATCTCTCGACCATCACAACACCTGGAATCTCAGCCAATTCCCAGACCTCTGATGATTCCACTTCACCGATGAGCAGAGCATCCACATATCTCAATTGTAGGTGAACCTCATGTCCCATGCTCTCCAACAATGCAAGATCCTCCTCTGTGGGAGAATGATCGTATGAAAGACCGATGTTCACCGGCCCTGGCTCGGACTGTAGACTGTCATGGATATGGTTACGGTCAGAATCCAATGATGTAGTGTTCCACCAAGGCTCAGCAGGTTCTGCACTGGAATGTTGGTAAGGACTCGGTGTCCTGTGAGGAACATCCAATGAATGGCCATCGGGAATCAATTGTGGACCGTCTCCAATGCGCGTGAATCCTTGCGGTTCAATAACTGCAGAAACGTTGACTGCCCCCCCGGCCGGGGCCAACATCAAGCTTACCAACAGCATAGCCAACAGTGGACGCATCATCTTCTCCACAAATGCTAACCAAGCATCAGCCTTCAACCTTACACAGTTCAGTACAGAAGCCACAAGGGGGGTGGCAAAGGTGAAAGCATCAAGCGAAGTGGGGAAGCCCATGTCCGCAGCACAAAGTTACTATGATGGCCTGATAACACAAGGATACACTCCTGACCAAGCCCAGACGTACACACAGAAACATTTTCCTGATTTTCAAGCAACTGCTCCACAGGTCGCAGCAGTGGACCAGTTTCAGGTTGACCAAGCACACGTGCAGCAAGTGTCTCAACAGCATGGAGTTGACCCGACCCAGTTGGTCGATACTGCAAGACATTTCGATGCCAATCAAGACAACATCCTTCAGCAATCTGAACTGCAGGCGACCGCTCAGCAGATGACGAGCACCGTTGTTCCTGCTGCTCCAATGGCTGCTGCCCCTATGGCTGCTGCTCCAATGGCTGCCGCTCCAATGGGTGGAATGCCTGCTCCGGGTATGGCTGCCCCTATG
>CALCOQ010000338.1 GCA_937897005.1 uncultured euryarchaeote | reverse complement strand
TGTCGCACGACCCGGTGATGGTGGTGCCCCGGGTTGAGTTCTGAGTTCAATCCCACCTACTGTTGCCGCTAGAACATCGCCGAGACCTGAAGAATTCATTCTCTCAACAAGATGTGCTATCTGTGCAGGATCGGTTTCAAGTTCCTGTAGAGAACAAAGAGCCTGAGCACAAGCCAAAGCCCCTGCTGCAGACATACCGAATCCTTGGCTCAAAGGTAATTCCAAAGTCACATCAATGTGGTAACTATTCTTCTCATCCAGCAGGTCACGCTGCATGAACTCCTCAATCACATCAACATATAGCAAGGCTACTGCTTCATCATCGATTGGCCCATCAAATGTTTGGACACCGATACTCACATTGAATTCCTCTCCTTCAGAAAGTGGAATAGCATGAATGGTGCATTCTACTCCAGCCTCAACACAGAAACCGGCTCCGCGGCTACCTTGTTGCAAAGGGTCCTCAGATTCTGAATGGATACTGAACAACAAAGTGACATGTCCGCCGCATCGAGCAGTAGCTTGCATACTATCTCCACAATCACCGAGTGAGGATGACCTCATGGCACTGTCGCCGACGTTCAAGCAAGAACTGAGCTCAATTCTTCACCGATACCGGTGAATCTCTCAGAAAGAACGCTACAGGCTTGATTGAATATCTCAGCAGGGGGGAATGAACCATCGGACTCGAAAGTGAAGATGTATTCTCTTTCAACCTTGTCTATGGTGATGGCAGGAACGCCCTTGGCATCGTTGAAATCGCCATCTCGACCCGTGCCTCGACCTACTTGAGCCAAGGCTTTACGAATCTTTTCGACCTTCTCGAAATCGTCAACCACTCCATCCTTGTTAAAATCTGAAGCACTGACACCAAGATCAAGATCGTACAACACCTTTGCTCGCGTCTTGTTATTGAGAGTTGCAATCTCCCGCTGATGGAAGGCAATAGCAGAAGCAGGAGCGAACTTTGCATGCTCTTTACCACGGCCAAGGGTCGCATATGCATAGAATTCCAGATACTGACCATGCATCAGAGTCGTCAATGGTATCTGATGATGCTCCTCGGAGATCTGCAACTTGGTCTCACCTAGAACATTGAGATCGGATGCATACACAGTCTTGCTCTCATCCCTGTTCTCCAAACTAGGACCACGTATAGAGCAGTGGTAGATTATCTGGCTCGCCGGGCTGCCCCATTGGTCTTCAGGAAGGCCTTGGTTGGCAGGGTCCTCATCAGGGAATACGAACTCATCGAGGAAAGTCGGGATTGGAATCATTGCCAATCTATGAGCAATAACCTCGTCTGGTAGTGCATTCACTGACTCGAAGTACTCCCCTTTCTGGTCCTGTATCTGGCCCAATTCGAAGCGTACCTTGCTGATAGCCATTTTTGGAACATCTGTAAGAATGGTCCTGCGAATGGCATTCACCTGTGCAGCATCTGTATCCGTGATATGTATCTTGATATGGCGACCCTTTGGCCAGCCATCAATGATATTCGCTTTCATTTCTATTCCTCCTCAGACACGCCGTCCTCTACGGCCGCCTTTCTTCTTCGTCCCATCGTGTGCTATAGGGGTGACGTCTTCGATCCTGGTAATGGTCATTCCAGCGCGAGTCATGGCTCTGATGGCCGCTTGAGCGCCAGGTCCTGTATTGTTCGACTTGTTTCCACCTGGACCTCGATACCTGACGATGACCTGGGTGAATTCCTTCTCCTTCAGCATATCAGCCAACCTTTCTGCAGCACGGGTTGCAGCAAATTGACCACCACTGTCCTTGGACGACTTCACGACCTGCCCCCCACTGCACTTGGCGATGGTTTCTGCCCCTGTTAAATCAGTGGCTGTCATCAAGACATTGTTATATGAAGAATAGATGTTGACTATTGCTTTACGAGACATCAAGCCTCACCTCCGGAAGGTGTTTTCTCAGTAGGGATGGTGTCCTCTGCTGAAGGAGCTGCTGCTGCTGCTTCTGCAATTATCTCAGCATCCTCTTTCTCTACTACTGGTTTGGAGACTTCTTCTTCCTCTCCATATTCAGCGCTTTCGCGTATTCCTTCAATAGTTTGACGAATACTGTGTGCATCATTGTGCAAAGCAGAGCCAAGACTGTATCTGATATCGTCTTCCTCTACTCTTGAGACGGGATAAGATGGGATGGTTACTTTCTGGTCTCCGATGGAGATATGGCCATGAGTCACCAATTGACGAGCCTGCTTCATCGACATTGCGAGTCCCTTGTAATAGACCTGAGCCTGCAAACGACGGTTGAGAATATCTTCAATATCCAAGGAAAGGACATCGTCGAGAGTTGCATCATTTCCGACAAATCCCTTGCGATACATGGAGTTGAGCATGTCTTGCTGCTCACGCTGCCAATGTTCGGCAGTCATATCGACACGGCCAATCAATTTCATCGCTTGGTTTCGATGTCGACGTAGAGCTGATTTCGCCTTCCATATCTCTTTCATGTTCTTGAGACCATGATTGGATTGAATCGCGTGTTCTTCCTCAATCCTAGCTGCCTTCCAGGGATGAGCAGGGGAATCGTACTTGGGGCGGGAGAATTTTGGATGACCCATCTAAACACCTCACTTCTTCAAATGGACGCCGAGCGTCAATCCAGTTCGACCATTTGAACGACCACGTTGTCCGCGTACCTTGTTTCCAGATGCATGTCTCACACCGCGGTAAGCCTTGATTGCTCGTAGGCGGCTGATATCATCTTTCTGCATCAATTTGGCATCCTGTCCAAAGAGATGGAAATATTCCCCGGTTTCAGGGTCTCTTTGCCGGTTGAGCATCCAGGTGGGTGCAGTCAATGAATATGATTCAATGGCATTACGCAGAACTTCCTGTTCCTCCTCTGAGAGGTCTCCTGCCAATCTTGTG
>CALCOQ010000337.1 GCA_937897005.1 uncultured euryarchaeote | reverse complement strand
CTCCGGCCCAAGGGCATATGCAGCGACAGCAGCGGTGACCGCAGAATCGATTCCCCCGGATAGGCCCAGAACCACCTTGGACAGCGACGACTTGCGACAATAGTCACCCAATCCAGCACAGACCGCATTGAATATCTCGAAGGAAGAATGAGCGAAATCAACACCCTCTTCCCATGCTATCCAGAAAGAGCGTGAAGGATGGTCAAGGTCAACCACCAGTACTCCTTCCTGCCAAGCAGGGGCCTCGATGATGGTGCCATCAGGCCAAGCAGCCAAGGAGCGCCCATCAAAGATGAGATCATCATTTCCACCAACCTGATTTGCCAGAAGGAAAGGATGCCCAAGAGTAGCGGCGGCGGCTTTTACCACATTTGTGCGCTGATCTGGCTTGGCTAGATGGAAGGGAGAAGCCGATAGATTGACTGTTGCATCAAGGTGCTCACCTTGGTCCTGCCAGGCTGACAACTGGAGTATTGGGTCGCTGTCATAGTCGCTGGGAGTGTCACCCGAATGCTGCCAGGCGTCTTCGCAGACCGTCAATCCAAGTGCCAGTCCACCGATATCTCGAGCTATTCCCGGCCTGCTGTCAGGAGTGAAATATCTGGCTTCATCAAAGACCTCATAGGTCGGAAGAAGTTGTTTACGTGTCAACTCCCTCACATCTCCTTCTGGAAGAACTCGGAGTATTCCATTGCCTGGTTTCTCCCTCACACCTCTTGGTGGAAGCGGAGCTCCGACAAGTAGAGGTAACGCAGTATCCACGCCAGCACAAGCAGCAAGACAGCGCTCAGGGAAGCCTTCCGATAACAGAAGGTCACGTGGCGGATATCCAGAGATGGCCAATTCCGTTGCCACTGCAACATCGGCACCTGATTTGTCTGCTATCCTACTCAGTGCCTCTATCCGGGTACGGTTACCATCGATATCTCCGACCGTAGGGTCAAGTTGTAGCAATGCGATTCGTCTGGTCATACCTACCACCGTCCAAGCGTTCGTGTTCAGCCCCAGCCATATTGGTTCTGTTCTGGAGGATACCAACTTCCATCCTCACCCAGACGATACCAGAATCCCTCAGAATTCTGCTTCCACCAACGGCCCTGTTCGTCCTGCATCCACCCCGGACCCACTCCCGGATTGTGTTCTGCTTGTGCTGCCGTCAGATTAGAAACCAGATGAGGTGTAACTGCCTGCACTTGTGCTGGTTGTGCCGACTGTTGGACCGGCTGTTGTGCCTGAACAGGTGCTGCTGCAACCGGGGCTGTCATCTGATACGGGTCTACGTGTTGAGGTTGGGTAACCATCCCTCCACCATGCACGGGTGTCTCTGGTGATATCGAGGCGTCATGTTCAGACCCCACATGAGAATATTCAGACTCATCTTCCCACAAGTCCTCACCATCCCATTCTCCTTCATGTCTGATGATTGAATCCTTGAGAAACAGGAACAAGATGCCGACCAAGGCGAAAACCAGAACCGAGAAGATGATCAACACGGTGTTGTCAACACCCTCGATACCAAGGAAATAACCCTGTTCACGCATCGGTTGAACATCGACTTCCTCGGTGCCGGTCAGATATTCTCCATCCACTCGCACCTCGATCCACTGCAATCCGATCTGGGTGGGTTTCCAATCGACTGTAAGCAATTCACTCCCCCCTGCACCAACCTCCACGTCCTGCTTGAACAGATCGTAGGAAGTTCCCGAGAGGTCATGTCCCGTTACCCATACTTCGCCGGTTCCTCCGGCAAGGCCCACATTCCTCAATGTGATTGATATCGAATGAACCTGCCCGACCTCGAGTGCTCCTTCTGGGAGGTCGATATCATCTGGAGAAACGCTCCATATGGCTTTGAACTGCTCAATATTCCATGAGGCATAAGGGGCATTTTCTGAATTGATGGTTGAAGAGGACAAGACCTGATTCCCAGCGACATCCTTGCCAGAGACCCAGATGTGTAACGAAGTCTGTTTCAGGAATTCATCTTCTGCGACCTCACTGAGGATGTTCACCACAGCCATGGCTCGAATCTGTTGACTGGACAGGATGCCTTCTGGTAATTCAAGCGGCGTCTGTTTCATGAGAATGACATTTCCATCCGCCTCGGGTCCTTCGACCAATTTCCAGTTGAGGAGTAAGGATTCTGGATCTATCTCCTCTAGTTCCTTGATGCGGATATCGAAAGTCATCTCTGCCAAACTATCGACGGGTAATTGTTCTCCTACTCTCGGAGCCACCACCTCGACGACCTCGGGACCGATTCCATCAACCACGATCCAGAACAAGGCTGACGAGATATCGGTCACATCGCGACCCTGCGGCGGTAGGTAATCCAATGCCCATGTAAGAGGATGATTACCAGTATCTGCAGGCGCATACAACTGGATGTAGAACGAGCCATCGGTGAATGAAGTGTGGTGAGTCTGACCTGCCAATGATATCTTGACCTCGAAACTCTCCTCAGGGAGTTCTCCACTGTTGGCGAAGACGACGACGCCAGTCAGCAGAATCTCGGCTCCCGGTGTTGCCCATGCACCATCATCGGTTGTTTCACCAGAATCAACTTCTAGAACCACACTTTCTGAATCTATCATCAGATCAGTTCCCCAACGCCAACGCATACTTGGGAATACTGAGAATGCTGACTGCCCTGACCGGTCAACCACTTCCACTGATGGCTCTCTCCTCAGTTCACCCTCGTTGGGCATTGACCACAAAGGAGTGAACTCGACATTCAAAGTCAGAAGTTCTGTGAATGGTGTGAGAACTTCCTCTGGAGTGGAGACATCACAACCTACGATGACGATATAATCTGAGTACGAGGTACATTGTCTGTTCTCGGCGGTCCAGATGATGGGTAAGGTATCGACCTGAGCATTACCTGCCAACTCGATGACCACTTGTTCGATATCTGACAAGCCATTTGGTTCCTGTAACGGTATCTCAAGAGTGTAGCTGTTGCCAGGGTGCAACCATGCCTTCTGACCACCCTTGTAACCAACTCCTTCGACTATGATGGGGGAGCCATCGGTCTCCAGTTGGTACATGAACAGATGTTCATCAGATTGTGGACCACCTGCTCCAACAACAGGATTTCCAGCGGGATCGGTTCCCAACACATAACCAGCCACGATACCTCCTTGGCCACCGGGGTGATCATCGAAGGTGAAGGTGTAGTTTCCACGTTGTGCACTCAGGTCATATGGAATGTTGAGATCGAATTGCTCGTATTCATCGATATTCGGCCAGCCATCAAAATCCCAATCATCAACCCATGACCTCCACAACATGAGTTTCAGATCACTCGGCAGAGATGGTCTGTCATGAATCTCGAAACGTAGTAATTGGTTGGCTGAATGCTGTAGATGGTCATAATGCCTGATGTTACAATCCACTAGATATGGAGCCAGAGAATCAGAGATGAAAGAACGATTCTGTTCCACCGTGGTGACATCATCACCACCATGTAGATGCTCGATCTCCACTCTGTATTCAAGATCGGTCGTGCCAAGTGGAACAAGCACGTTGAACAAGGCCTTGCCCGAACTCAACTCGCTGGTCGTGGCAACCAAGACTGAGTTCTCGAACAATGAAACGTTGACGACGCCACTGCGCGGTAAGAAGGTGAGTGGGAGACTGTCGAAAGCTGTCTGGACCTCGATGGATATGTTGTATCCAGCCCTGATCTGGGACTGCTCCAGAGGAATTATTCCGCCAGCATCGTTGAAGACCTGCCATGAGTGTATCAGGACATCATTCTCCACACCCAATGCCTGTCCTGCTCCGAATGGTTTCACCGCTGGTACACTTCGAATACCATTCTCAAGAATCAATCTGCATCTGATCTCGAACCAATCCTCATCATCCCAGCCGGGGTCCAATCTGAAACTGAACAGTGAATTCACCCTGCTGCCATTGGTACTGCCCTCAAAGGGAGTATCGGGATGCCATTCGATCAAGTCACCAGAACCGGTCACGGTTGGAGAACCTCCATCCAAAGGCCATTCCACCCGAGTCTGATTCCTGCCACCAACAAGATCCAACTGAACACTTGCCGGTGCCCCTGCATCTGCAAGATGCGAAGCAACCACTTCTATCCAATCTTCACTGGCCACAACTGTCTGGCTGGCATTATGAACCACCATTGCATCAGTCTTCGCCCCAGCAGTGCTCTGGACATTGGTGATGGTCGCTCGTATGGCTCCGGGAGCAGAAAGGACCAACGGTATCGGCACATGATGCATTCCACTTGCCACAGCAGCGTCAGGAATACCATCATTGATCGCTTGAACCATTTCATCCATAGGAGAGAACATCAATTCTGCTGTGGCGTCATATGGCACCCTGATTCCATGTAATCGAATATCTCCGCTCTCACAGAATATGGTGATCACTGCCTGATTGAATTCAATCCCACGCGTCGACCAGAAGGAGGTGGGCACAGTGCTCAGATTCTCAGATAGAGATTCCAATTGAGTGAGATTCAATGACATCTCAACGATTGAATCGAAGGTTCCAATATCGGATTCCACTATCTGTACTCCAGCAACACTGAGGCTCCATGAGACATTGACAGCAGGACCTGAAAGAGTACTCAATCTGGCAGAGAAATCCCCTACCCCTGCATTGGGAAGAAGGAGATTCACCTGCTTGCTGGAAGCAACCGACCACGACATGTCATGAGAAAGAGCGCCATTTGACAATCGATCCTGCCAACCCCAGACGCCAATTCCCTGGTTTCGAAAGACCCATTCCTCGACTCCATCTCGGCCAATATCAATGATTGGTTCAAGAGGTAGACCACCAGTATCAAGGTCGACCCTGAATTCACTGATCGACCATGAACCCGAACCGACCACCCTGAACTGTACACTATGCACTGCATCGGAAGTCTGAGTGACGCCCACATGGGCCAGTGAAGTCCATGCTCCTCCTTCGAGACTCACTTCCAACTGAGCAGCACCGTTGATGCTCATATCAGTGAACATTCGTGCCAGCGGTCTCTGTAATTCCATCAACGGACCCGTGAGTGTCCCAGTACCGGCGACTGAACCGTCATTCCAGTTGGTAGAGGAATGAGTCCATCCCCTGTCTTCGGGATCATCATGGAAGGATTCAACCAATCTACCATTGATATGGATTGCATTCAGTACCGGTAGGCCATTACTTCCCCCAACCATATGTATCTTCAGACGAAGGTCTGGATAGCGCTGCCAATCGATGACACCAAGGTCGTGTATGAGATCGGTTCGATTGACGTATCCGGGCATCACACTGCCACTGGCAGCATCGATGATAGACCATTCGAAAACAGCTCCAGTTGGGACCTCTGCATCTATGGATATTATGCCATGAGGTCCCTTCAGCGATGTGTATGAAGCATTGGCGCTCCATCCAAATGAAGGAGAAGTCCAGTTGCCCTCTCCCCCTGGACGGGTAACCGACACATCATCGAAATACCAGTAATCACAACAGGTTCCCGAACCCGTGTTCTGATAGAACCGTAACTGGAAATTACTGTGGAATGCATTGGACGGCAAGGTCGAGGTATATGATTGGCCGGTAGCACCAGAGCCGCTGGTTGAACCTGAGAAAGTGCGTAGAGATGTGAAACTCCCAGAAGAGGTCTTGTATTGAACATAGAAATTCTCGTTACTGTCAGGCTCTTCACCACATCCGGAATATCCTTGCCTAACCCAATATGAGGTCTGCCCATTACTCATTCCGGATAGATCAACCACTGGGGAATCCCAATAGGTCGATGCACCTCTGGTCGACAATGAAGCCCCGCTGGAACCATTGCGGCCACAAGCTATGGTATTGACCAAGGAATAGTCGATTGAACCACGACTCCAACCAGTAGGAACCGAACCGCCATTGTTGAGATCCCAATTCATGTCAACCCCCATCAGCCCAAGCCCTGAATTGTTGTAATCAACCATATCAGGAATCGCGTCACTATGGTTGAAGTGCTGTTCTCCAGTCCACGAAATACCCTCGGAACGAGAAAGAATCGCCGGTTCCAACTCAAGAGAAAGGCCGGTCAGTGCCTCACCATATGGAACTTCCACGACCAGATTCGAAGCGGCCCCTCCAGCAGAACTCACCATCAAGGTCTGGGTAACACCGACACTGGTCAATCTCTTGTTGGGACTGGACTCCAATTCAACGGCTGGAAGCACCGAAGCCCAAGGCATGGCCAATAACAAGATGATGAGAAGGAACACACCGTAGGTGTGACTACGAACTCTGGCCATGTTTGTCGGGTTTGCTGATAGCACCTCAATCTTTCCACGCCACAAGTGACCCCTAAATCAGTGATTCACCAGTACAAAGTGTTCAGGCATTGGTTTGATAGCGATGCCTATTGTGCCGTCGCCCATGGTGGTGCCAGAACAGGTAGGTGACCTCGATGCTGTCAAGCTCGAAGAGTCTCTGATGCAGACCTGGAAAGTGGAAAGCACCTTCCAGCAGCAAGTGGATTCTCGTCGTTCTGGCAAGCCTTTCATCTTCCTTGAAGGACCACCCACTGCAAATGGCAAACCAGGTATCCACCATGTGGTTGCACGTACCTACAAGGATCTGGTCTGTCGCTGGAAGGCCATGGAAGGATTTCTGGTCGAAAGAAAAGGAGGATGGGATACCCATGGATTACCGGTCGAGATCGAGGTGCAGAAGCGTCTCGACCTGATGAGTAATCAGGATATCGTGGAATTCGGAATAGAGGCCTTCAACGATGAATGTCGAAGCAGTGTCTGGACCTACGAGGATGCATGGCGCAAAATGACTGAAAGGATGGCATTCTGGGTCGACCTGGACGACCCTTACATCACCCTGCATGACGATTATATCGAATCATGTTGGTGGGCATTGTCCGAGATGTTCAACAAGAAACTCTTGTTCAGAGGATACAAGGTTCTGCCATTCTGTCCACAGACTGGAACCAGTTATTCGACCCATGAAGTTGCTCTGGGATACAAGGAGGTGGAGGAGCCATCGGTCTACATCAAATTCAAACTCAAGGATGAAGATGCCTCGATACTGGCTTGGACCACAACTCCTTGGACCCTGCCGGGAAATGTTGGACTTGCAGTAGGGCCTGATGTCGATTACATCCGGGTACGTATCAGCAGTGAACCTGAGGGCTGGGAAGGGCGCGGAAGTGCCTCGGTCGGAGAGGAATTGATTCTTGCAAAGGACTTGTTCAAGGAAGTCATCCGCCATCATTGCGATATCATCTCTGAGATGAAGGGTTCCGAATTGTTGGGCATGTCCTACGAGCCACTGTTCCCGGGTGCTGTGGAAAGAGGAGATTCCAAGACTGCATGGACTATTCTAGAAGCGGACTGGGTGACCACCAGCGATGGAACTGGCGTGGTTCATACCGCTGTCATGTATGGTGAGGATGACTATAATCTCGGTATGGAGGTAGGATTGCCTGCAGAACATACTGTCGATATGGGTGGAAACTTCGTGTCAGGAGTACATCCCGAACTCGATGGGCGTTATGTCAAGGATTGTGACGATGCGATAATCGACCTGTTGGCTGCATCAGGTCAACTATACCGAGAGAAGATGTATGTTCACGATTATCCACATTGCTGGAGAACTGGACATCCATTGCTCTACTATGCGATGGACAGTTGGTTCGTGCAGATGACCGCGGTGAAGGAGAGGTTGTTGGAATTCAATGAGCAGATAGAATGGGCACCTGAGAACATCGGCACCGGCCGTTTCGGTGAATGGTTGCGCAATGTCAAGGACTGGGCGATCAGCAGGGAACGGTTCTGGGGTACTCCACTACCTGTGTGGATATGTGTGGACTGCAGCCACCAGCATTGTATCGGTTCCAAGGATGAATTACAGAAGATGATGACCACCGACTCACAGATGCCCAGAGAACTGCATCGTCCATACGTCGATGAAGTCAAACTGAACTGCCCTGAATGTGGAGAGAACATGCAGAGGGAGCAATTCGTGATGGATTGCTGGTTCGACTCTGGTTGTGCATCCTTCGCTCAATGGCATCACCCATTTGATGGAGGTGAAGCCTTCAAAGAATCGTTTCCTGTTGACTACATCTGTGAAGGTGTCGACCAGACCAGAGGATGGTTCTACACTTTGCTGGCGGTTTCGACAACAGTATTCGACCAACTCTGCTACAAGCGCTGCCTGTCGCTGGGCCTTATCATGGACAAGGAAGGCAAGAAGATGTCGAAATCCAAAGGGAATGTGGTTGACCCATGGGACCACTTCAACCTCGAGGGTGCTGATGCAAGCCGTTGGTACATGGTATCTGCCGGAGCTCCGTGGAGCCCACTCAAGTTCGACCCTGCGGGAGTCAGAGAAACCTATGCCAGATTCTTCCTCACCCTTTGGAATGTCTATCGTTTCCACGCCGACTATGCTGCGCTCGACAACTTCGACCCTTCAGCATCAAAAATGGAAGATAGGTCATTGTTGGACCGCTGGGTCCTCTCAAGAACCAACGCTGTGGCCAATCAATTCCACGAGATGTTGGTAGGATGGGACATTCACAAGGCAGCACGTCTACTCGAAGATTTCGTTGTCGATGACCTCTCCAACTGGTACGTTCGACGTAGTAGGCGACGGTTGTGGGATGAGAATGAATCCAGCGACAAGGCATCGTGCCAACACACCCTGCATGAGGTGTTGACCATCATCAGTAGATTGGTTGCTCCAATCTCACCTTTCATGGTCGATTCCATCCACAGGAATCTGCACGGAACTTCAGTGCATCTGACCGATTGGCCGGTGAATGATTCAGGCTCATATCTCCCTCCACGCGACATGGTTCTCGAGGCTCGCATGGACCTGGTCCGTCAACTGGCTGAGATGGGACGTAGAATCCGTGTAGATGCGAAGCGCAGACAGCGCCTTCCTTGCGCTGAAGGATGGGTGGTCGGAGGGCCGGATCTCGAGGAGATGCATGACCTTCTTGCAGAGGAACTCAATGTCGAGACCATCTCGATCGAAGAGGACCTCGACCGCTTCCAGAGAGTTGAACTCCAGCCAAATCGTAAGGCCCTCGGTCGTAAGACGCGACAAGACCTGCCGACAGTTCTTGAGGCTCTGGCTGCCCTTCCGGATCATGAGGTCGCACTCGATGATATCAAGTCCGGACGCATGACTATCTCTGGATATCTGATCGAAGAGGAAGATGTTGAGGTGCGCCGCGTGGAAAGACCAGGATATTCCGCCTTGACCATTGAGATTTCAGAGAACGAACTCAGCACAGATGTGTCACTGGTTCTGGATATGAGTATCGATGATGCACTGTTGTCCAAGGGTCTTGCAAGAGAGATAATCCGACGTATCCAGTCTCAACGAAAAGAGATGGACATGGACATGGAAGCATCCATCAAACTCGAGGTCTGGTTAGGCGAGGAATGCCCTGAACTGGTCGAGTATGACTGGGCCCACCTGCGAAATGAGACTCGCGCTTCACATGCAACCATGCATGTTGGAGAAGGGCCTGCTGACGCTGTCTTCTTCGATGTCGATGGGGCTAACATCTCATTCAAGATCAACTGAATCATCAAAACCATCCGTACCCACTAAACCGACCGACTGAAAACCCTTCCAATAGGTTGGAACCAGTCACAAGTAAATCGATAGCGCAATGATAATTCCTAAGAATGCAGCTATTCCTAAAT
>CALCOQ010000336.1 GCA_937897005.1 uncultured euryarchaeote | reverse complement strand
CCCATTGGGTCATGTATGAAGCCACTGCTATCTGACATCGACACCACCTTTGCTCCCAGTTGAGTTGCCTTCTCAGTTGCGAACTGTGCTACATTTCCACTGCCACTGACAAGACATATCTTGCCCTCCAGACCGTCTCCTCTGGTTTTGAGCATCTCACGAGCGAAGTATACCTGACCGTAACCTGTAGCTTCTGGGCGAATCAATGAGCCTCCCCAAGTACGGCCCTTTCCGGTCAATACGCCCGTGAACTCGTTGGCGTTCTTCCTGTACATCCCATACAGATAACCAATTTCACGCCCACCGACTCCAATATCGCCAGCAGGAATGTCAACATCAGCCCCAACATGTCGCCACAACTCACCCATGAATGCTTGACAGAAACGCATGACTTCACCATCAGACTTACCCTTGGGGTCGAAATCAGAGCCACCTTTGCCACCACCCATCGGTAGAGTTGTCAAACTATTCTTGAATACCTGCTCGAAAGCCAAGAATTTGAGAAT
This sequence comes from uncultured euryarchaeote, assembly GCA_937897005.1. Taxonomy (GTDB): domain Archaea; phylum Thermoplasmatota; class Poseidoniia; order Poseidoniales; family Poseidoniaceae; genus UBA226. The sequence continues at coordinate 980 of CALCOQ010000336.1, read as the reverse complement.
TGAAAGATTGACACTGGGGTGAAACCTCAGACCACCTTTGTATGGTCCAATCGCACTGTTCATCTGTATCCTGAAACCTCGATTGACCTGAACCTTACCGTCATCATCGACCCATGGAACCCTGAATTGGATGATCCTCTCAGGCTCAACGATACGGCCGAGGATATTGGCATCAGCAAATTCAGGGTGGCGTTCGAGAACAGGCGCCAGACTATCGAGAACCTCTTTCACCGCTTGGTGAAATTCAGGCTGGTCGGGATCTCTTGCAATCACGCTCTCATACACTTCATCAATCAGGCTCATGAAAACACCTTATCTTCGACATTGTCGAGTGGACCGGCGACCTCAGACCACCTTTTGAACATGCCTCAAACCTTCGCATGAATAGTTGCTGATGAGCAATAACAAGGGATAGTGAAAGATGTTTTCAGCCTCCGATTCTCTCTATTCCTCGGATGGCATCTGCCAATATGTGTGATTCCGTCGCCAGTTCATGTATCAGAGTCTGTATCATTTCCTCCTCACTGATGGACAGGGCCCATAGATGAGGAGGTCTGCCAGGACGAGTGCTGACGGATTCAACTGAAGAGACCCACCCTCTCCACCTGAGTTTTCGTAACCCTGAATGGACCTCTCCAGTGATCAAACCAGTCAGTTCAACAATACTCTCAGTCGTGCACTCTCCATATTGCAACAAGCACTTGAGGACCTCGCTCGCACTGGAGGGAGTGATTATTCCATCTAGATGCTGCCAAGGCAATTCCTGCTCGCTTCTGGCCTTCATACATCCTGAGGGGGAGTTCACACACAAAATTGATACGGAGATGCATACTGCGTTGTCATACAGGTGATTACAGTTTGTCTATCAATTGCCATACACTTATAGGATGTACAGTGTCTGCTCACTTCACCCCCGAGGAGATGGAGCACCATGAGCGGCCCGAGCAACCTAGTGAGCGTACGAATCCCAGACGATGAGT